>JAYUUX010000080.1:0-7230 GCA_043754645.1 Verrucomicrobiales bacterium
CACGGCCGCGCGGACGGAAACGAACGACCCGAGGCTCACGGCTAGGGCCAAGAGAATGAAGCGCAAGTTGTGCGACATGGGATCTGACGGGTTGCGGGGTCGATTTAATGAATCTCCGATCCACGCCCGAAGGCAAAACAAAAGACGGCCCGGCAAAGGGCTGGTCATCCGCGAAGAGCGCGAAGGAACGCGACGCTTTGCAATCCCGGCTCACCGGAGCGGGTCGGGTCAGCGCCCGGCCTGCGGGACCGGTTCGGCGGGGTTGAATTCGTTCGTCATCCGATAACCGCGCGGTTGGGCAAAAATCCCCAAGCGGTTCCGCTCACTCCACGACTTGAGCTGACCAATTAACCTCTTCCACCCACGCCCAGAGTTATCCGGCGATGGGGTCAACTTTATCACGACCCTTGTGCGCACAGAGGTCGAAATGACGGGCACTGTTCCGTAAAGAACATGGTTGGTGACGTTCGGGACGGCGATCCACTCAAACGAAGTATTCGGAAGAGGTGTCCGTGGATGGAAGTTGGTGCCATCCCACTGGCTGATTTCCACCACGCTCCAAAGCGTGTCCTCGACCGGGATGCGGTCGAATCCAAACAAGGCGTTGGTCGCCGGCGCTCCGGGGACCTTGTTCGTGAAGCCAAGGAACGTGGACTGCGTCTGGACGAACGAGCCCGTCTTCCGAATCCGGACGAGCAGCAAGAATCCAACGCCAGAAGTCAGAACCAAGATCGTCAGGATGATCACGATGCGTTTCATGCTTCAGCCGCGGAACGTGGCCAAAACTCGACCGCCCCCGAACCCGACACAAGATTCGAGTGGGCCCGGGTTCCCCAAACTGCCCCGTAGACGTCCGCCGGCGAATCGCTAGGCTCCGCGGCTCGCTTGAGTTACGAAGCCATCATCACCGCCCAGGACCTGGAACTGCGTCACAACGAGCAGGTGCTCTTCGACCACGCCTCGCTGGCCGTCGGCGAGCATGACCGCATCGGGCTTGTCGGGCGCAATGGCGCCGGCAAGTCCACCCTGCTCCGCATCCTCGCCGGCGAACTCACGCCCGACTCCGGCAACGTCACCCGCCGTCGCGGCCTGGTCGTCGGCTACCTGCCGCAGGACTTCACGCTCGATACCGCATTGACCGTGGAGCAGAACGTCCGCTCCGGTGCGGCCCATGTGCTGGAACTGATCCACCAGTTCGAGACCATGCCCGGCGATTCCCCGCGCCATGCCGAGGTCGAGGAACGCATCCAGCACTTCGACGGCTGGAACCTCGATTCCCGCATCAAGCAGGCCCTCTCGGAACTCGGCTGCCCTCCCGCCAGCAGCGCGATCGAAGGTCTCTCCGGCGGTGAGAAGCGCCGCATCGCCCTCGCCCGCGCCATCGTTGCGCAGCCCGATCTGCTCATCCTCGACGAACCGACCAACCACCTCGACACCGAGAGCGTCGAATGGATCGTGGAGTTCCTCGCCGATTATCCGGGCGCGTTGCTCGTCGTGACGCATGACCGGCATTTCCTCGACCGCGTCGCAACGGACATCGTCGAACTCCGCAACGGCGGCTTCGACCGCTACTCCGGCAACTACAGCGACTACATCCTCGAACGCTCCGAACGTCTCGCCACCGAGGAACTGCAGGAGCACAAGCGCCAGATGTTCCTCCGGCGCGAAATCGACTGGGTGCGCCGCCAGCCGAAGGCCCGCACGACCAAGTCCCAAAGCCGGCTTGACCGCTACGACGACGCGTTGAACGACGCCCCGCCCCCGAGCGAGTCGGACATGGAACTGTGCATCCCGCCCGCACCGCCGCTGGGGAACCGCGTGGCCGACCTGGCCGGCGTCGGATTCCAGATCCCTACTGCGCCCGGAACCCCGCCCGGACGGTGGTTGTTCCGCGGGCTCGACCTGGCCTTCGCCTCGGGACAACGCATCGGCATCACCGGCCGCAACGGCCTCGGCAAGACGTCGCTCCTCCGCATTCTCATCAGCCAGAACCCGCCCAGCGAAGGCGAAGTCCGCACCGGCCAGCTCACGAAATTCAACTACGTCGACCAGGGCCGGCTACAACTCCGCGAGGACCGCACCGTGCTCGAGGAGGTCAGCGACGGCACCGAGTTCGTCATCTGGGGCGACACGAAGCTCTCCCTGCGCGCCTACCTCAAGCGGTTCCTCTTCACCGACGACCGCATCACCAAGCAGGTAAAATGGCTCAGCGGCGGCGAACGCAGCCGACTTCTCCTCGCGCGCATCCTCAAACAGGGCGGCAACTTCCTCATCCTCGACGAGCCTACGAACGACCTCGATCTCCAGACGCTCCGCGTGTTGGAGGAGGCGCTTCTCGCCTTCCAAGGCTGCGTGCTCGTCGTCAGCCATGACCGCTATTTCCTGAACCGCGTCTGCACCGGCATCCTCGCGTTCGAAGGCGACGGCCGCCTGAACTACAGCGTCGGCAACTACGACTACTACCTGGAGAAACGCCGCCGCGAAGCCATCACCGCCGCGGAATCCAAGTCGGCCGCTGCGCCGGCCAAGGCGGCGTCCAACCAGCCAGCAACGAACAACCCGCCGCCTGCCAAAAAGAAGAAGCTCTCCTTCAAGGAACAGAAGGAACTCGAAGGCATGGAGACAACCATCCACGACGCCGAAGCCGCCGTCGCCAAGCTGGAAACCGCCTTGGCCGATCCCGCGTTCTTCAAGACTCAGGGCTCCAAGGCCAACGCCGTCATCGCCGAACTCGACGCCGCCAAAGCCAAGACAGCCAAGCTCTACGCCCGTTGGGCCGAACTCGAAGCGCTCAACGCGGGCGCGTGACGTTGGCTGGGTTCGGTCGCACTGCGGCTGGACGCCGAGTCACAGCTCAGAACAGGCCCATTGGGCCGACCTGTTTATAGCCCCCGCATCTCCGATCTTCCGAAGCTCCGTAGGTGCGGCCTAATCAGGTCGCTCCTACGGAGCTGAAGCCAATCCAGAAGCCAAAAGGCTATAAACAGGTGGCTCCTACGGAGCCGGACAAATTCCAGCCCTTCCAAGTCCTCAAGGAAACAACCCCCGCATCTGCTTCGCGTCGCGGACACGTTTGATCCCAAGCGTCAGGGCGGCGGCGCGCATGGAGATCTTCTCCTTTCGGCTGAGCTGGAGCGTCTGGTGGAACGAGCCCTCGAGGATGCGGAACAGTTTGTCCATCACCTCGGTCTCCGTCCAAAAGAAGCTCTGCCGGTCCTGCACCCACTCGAAGTAGGAGACGATCACGCCGCCCGCGTTGCACAGGATGTCGGGAATCACGAACACGTCGTCGCGTTGGTCCAGGATCAAGTCGGCGTCGGGCGTGGTAGGGCCGTTGGCGCCTTCGGCCAGGATGCGGCACTTGAGACGCGAGGCGTTTTCGCCCGTGATCTGGCGTTCCAACGCAGCGGGCACCAAGACGTCGCACGGCAACTCCAGCAACTGCTCGTTGGAAACCAACTCCCCTTCGCCAAAGCCCACGAGCGAGCGCGTCTTCGCGAGGTGTTCCTGGAGCTTGAGGAGATCGAGTCCGTCCGGGTTGTAGATGCCGCCGGAGACGTCGCTGACGCCGGTGATCTTCATCCCGTATTTCGCCAACGAAAACGCGGCGATGGAGCCGACGTTGCCGAAGCCCTGGATCACCGCCGTGCATTTCGCCGGGTCCATCTCGAGCGTGTCCATCGCGCGGTTGATGAGGTAGCTGACACCGCGTCCCGTGCTCTCGCGCCGCCCGAGCGACCCGCCGAGGCCGACGGGTTTGCCGGTGACGACCCCGGGAACGGAATGGCCCGCGTGGACGGAATAGGTGTCCATCATCCAGGCCATCGTCTGTTCGTTCGTGCCCATGTCAGGCGCGGGAATGTCGATCTGCGGCCCGATGAACTGGACGAGTTCCTGGGTGAAGCGCCGCGTGACACGCTCCAGTTCGCCGATGGAAAGCTTCCTTGGATCGCAGTTCACCCCGCCCTTGGCGCCGCCGTAGGGCAATCCGGCCAAAGCGCACTTCCAGCTCATCCACATGGCCAGCGCGGCCACCTCGCCAAGGCAGACGTCGGGATGATAGCGCATTCCCCCCTTCGTCGGTCCGAGCGTCAGGTGATGCTGCACGCGGTATCCGGAAAAGACGGTCACGCTGCCGTCATCGCGCTTGATCGGCACGGAGACCGTCAGGGAGCGTTTCGGATACTTCAGCCAGGCGCGTTCGTCGTGCGGGATCTCGAGCCGGTCGGCCACGATGTCGAACTGCCGGCAGGCCATGTCGAAGATGGGATGTGAGTAGATCTCCATGGGGATGTGTTGGGATGTCCTGCGGCCAACTTACCCAGCCGAAGGAAAACGCCAACTTGTTCGATTCGATCGGCCACCGGGGCCCGGTAGGGCGAGTCACTCCGTGCGCGCCGCCTCCCGACAAGGGGATGGCCGTCCGGTCACCCGAGGAAAACCTAGAGCCAGAATCATACTTTCGACCGAGCCGCTGAAACCGGGCCGGGCTTCGGAAACCCATCGGCGGCGCGCACGGAGTGACTCGGCCTACCCATGCTGGTTGACGACGCAGGCTTGGAGGCCGGGCTACCTTTCCCCGCTTCCCGTGCGCTGCAATGACGAGAGACGCCTGTTCGCCGCCTCCAACGCGTCCAACTGGTGCCTCCGGCCGTTCGACGGCGTGACGCTCCAGTCCGCCTGCTGCCCGGCGTAGTCGTAGACCCAGAGGGCGGCGAAGGTCACTCCGGCCTTCTCCAGCGCTTCCAACCGTCGGGCAAAGGCCGCCTTGGTCGTGTCATCGCCCGGACCGGGAACGCCAAACTCGCCGACGAAAAACGGCTTCTTCAGCCGCGTCGCCAACTCAAGCCCCGGGGCGATCCGAGTGAAGTCCGATTCCTCATAGCCTCGGCCGGTCAGGCTGTTGATTGGATCGGGATTGTCGGCCGCAAGCATTGTCGCGAACTGCTCGGGCGAATCCTTTCCCCAGCTCTTCTCCGTCATCTGATGCCAAGCCGAAAGGCGCGGAAACGCATTGCCGGAAAGAATGAGCCGGCCCGGATCATGCCGCCGGACTTCGCGACCAAACTCGACCAGCGCGGTGCGCAATGCCGCGTGTGTAATCTCGTCGGCGTGCGACCGCGTCGCCGGAGTTCCAAGAGACGGGACCACGGGCGGGCGATGTTCGGCGGCGTTTGGAAGGTCGGCCGGAAGGTTGAATTCATTGCCCAGTTCCCACGCCCAGATCGCGGACGAGCCCCGGTAACGCGTGACCACGTTGCTGACGTAACTTCGCATGAACGCATGCGTGCGGCTCGCCCGATCACCCCAGCTCCCGACGGGTTCACCAACAAGATCCGGCACAGTGGCGTGGAACCAGAACAGCGACGGGATCAACCCGACCCCATGACGCTCCGCCGAGTCCACGACGCCATCCAATCGCCGGAAGAACTCCGTCTGGTTCGTCAGATAGAGCCGCTGATCGTTCGGCCAATAGCCGCAGGCGGCAAACCGTGCGAAGGGAATCTTCCGCCCGGCCAACCCGGCGAATCCTTCGTCGTAACCGGCCTTTGGATTCGTCCCAAGGGTCCTGTTGAAGGCGTCGAAGTAATTCACGCCGTAGCCCCGGAACGGTCGCCCGCGCAGGAGCAAACCCCATTCAGTCGAAACAGTGAGGCCCTCGGCGGCACTAGCCGTAACAGCTGCCACCATCAAGGCAACCAGCCAACGGAGAACCAAGAAGGGCATTTGCCGGGGGATCATGACCCCAGCAAACGCCCCTTGGACAAAACCGTCCAGCGCCGTGTCCGGTGCGGTCAGTAGAACGACGAGCGGCCGCCGGAGATCAGCTGCGTCGCGAAAGCCACGGCCGGATCGGACAGCAGGATCGAACCCAAGCCCTGAGTGCGTTCCTCCATGAATTCCGTGGGGTCCATCTGCTTCATCGCCTTCATCTCGGGCGTCATCTTCTTCCCGTCCTCCTCGATCTGCTTCTTGCTCGCGGCCAGGGGGAAAAGCTCCTTCACCGGTTTGGGCCGCATCTCAGACACCTTTTTCAAGGCGACGTAGACCTGCTTCAAATCACCGGCGCCATCTCCTCGAAGCGAGTGCCGCTTGCCCAGCGGATCAAGCCGGATCAAGGCGGTGACGGCCGCCGCTCGGTCGTCGGCGGAGATGGCGATGCGCTGACCGATGCCCAGGAGCTTCCCCCAGGCGTTCAAGTAATCCGGATCGAGCCGGACGGCTTCCTTCAACGACTTTGCAGCCTCGGAATAACGGCCCTGCTGTTCACGGAGGTAGCCGATGAGGTAGTGGATCTGCGGCTTGTCCGGCCGTTCCTGGACGAGTTTGGTGAACACCTTTTCCGCCAGGCTCTGCGCGCGGTCGCCGGAAAAGGCCCGTTCGCAGCCGAAGCAGTGGCTCTCGATTCGGCCAAAGCTGTCGGGCATCAGCTCGTAGGCCTTTCGGTAATGAGCCTCCGCCTCGTCGAACAGGCCGAGGTCGGACATCTGGACGGCGAGCCGTGACTGGATGCAGTAGGCATCGGCGAAAAGCTTGAGCGACTCCTCGTAGAGGGCGATGGCGCGTTTGAGCAGGCCAAGGGCGTGGAGGTCGTCTGCCTTCTCCGATAGACGAATGGCCGCAACGGCTCCACGCAGGAATTCGGCTTGTTTGGCTTCGCCCCGGGCGGCGTGAACCTCCGCCAAGACGGCGTAGGCGCGGAGGCGGTCGCCCTTGCCCTGCTCGCCGTCGGACGGGTCGATGGCGATGGCCTGCCGGGCGAACTTCTCGGCCTCGGCGTAGTTCTTCTCACGGCGGAACCATTCGGCCTTCCAGATCAACGGCCGCTCTTCGAATTGGTCGCGTGAGAACAGGAGGTCGAACCGCTCCAAGGCGGCCCCGCCGTCGAGGGCCAGTAAGGCTTCGTAGCACTTGTCGCAACCGGGCTGTTGATCGAGCGCCACATACAGGATCTTTCGCGCCTCGTCCTTTCGCCCAAGGGCGGCCAGGGACTTCGCCAGTTCAACGTGGGGCAGACTTTCGGAATAACCCCCGCCTGCCTGGTAGGTGGTGTAGCCTCGCAACCCGGACAAATCCCCCGTTCCCCACCACGGTGCTTCCTCAAAGGTCGCGACTACGTCCTCATGCCGGCCAGCCCTGAAATACAGATCCACAAGCGCGAGGAGGATGCCTTGTTTGTTGTTGGACCGTCCGTAGGAAGATCGGCTTCGCCCGCCGCTGTCCGGTTCT
>JAYUUX010000081.1:0-2280 GCA_043754645.1 Verrucomicrobiales bacterium
TGGATTCGAGCAACGGTGGGAAGAACTCGCGGCCCTTGGACGAGGTGTTTGCCTCGCTTCTAAAGCGGCGCAAGAAACCCGTCCCTGGGAAGCGCCGGCAGACAGTCGAGGCGTGATGGCCAAAGTCATCGTCAGTCCGTTGGCTCTCGCCGATCTTCAATCGCTCCGGCTTTACCTCGAACAGGATTTCGGCGAAGCGGTCGCGGTAGCGAAACTTCGGCGTCTCTACACGGTGCTGAAACGTCTGGAGACCTTCCCCGCCATGGGGCGACGCCGTGACCAGATAGGCGCCGGATTCCACAGTTTCGCCGTGAGTCCCAACGTTGTCGTGTATCGGTTCGTTTCCGGGACCACGGTTGAAATCGTGCGAATCGTTGATGGCCGGGTCGATCTGGAAGCCCTTTTCAAGGCCGATGAAACCGCCGAAAACTCATGAACCTCCTCCAACAATTCGCCGCTGAACGCAGCCGTTACCTTTCGCGCCGTTGGTTCTTCCGCGACTGCGCGCTCGGGCTTGGCTCCATCGCGCTGGGGTCGCTCCTCGGCGGATCGGCCAACGCCACTTCGGTGATCAACCCGCTCGCGCCGCGGCAACCCCACTTCAAGCCGAAGGCCAAGCGGGTCATCTACCTCTTCCAGGCCGGAGCACCGAGCCAGTTGGACATGTTCGACTACAAGCCGGCGCTGGAGAAATGGAACGGCAAACCCATCCCGCCCGAGATCGTGAAGGGCCAGCAATACGCCTTCATCAAGCCCGATGCCGCGCTCTACGCCTCCGAGTTCAAGTTCGCCAAGCACGGCAAGTCCGGCGCGGAACTCTCCGACGCCATCCCGCATCTCGCCAAGGTCGTGGACGACATCGCCATCGTGAAGTCGATCTCCACCGACGCCTTCAACCACGCGCCCGGCCAGATCTTCATGAACACCGGCTCGCAGCAGTTCGGCCGGCCGAGCATGGGCTCGTGGGTAACCTACGGGCTGGGCAGCGAGTCGCAGGATCTGCCCGCCTACGTCGTGCTGAATTCGGCGGGCGGACTGAGCGGCGGCTCGGGCAATTTCGGCTGCGGTTTCCTTCCCACCGTCTTCCAGGGCGTGCCGTTCCGGAAAGGCGCGGATCCGGTTCTCCATCTCTCGAATCCCGCCGGCATCAGCGACAAGCTCCAGCGCCGCACGCTCGACGCGATCAAGGAACTCAACGAACACCGGCTCGGCCTCGTGGGTGATCCGGAGATCGCCACGCGCATCAACTCCTTCGAGATGGCCTACCGGATGCAGACGAGCGCGCCGGACCTCGTCGATATTTCCAAGGAATCCAAGGAGACGCTCGAGATGTATGGCGCCGAACCCGGCAAGGCCTCCTACGCCAACAACTGCCTGCTCGCGCGACGGCTCATCGAACGCGGCGTCCGCTTCGTCCAACTCTTCCACGAGGCCTGGGACCATCACAGCGACGTGAAGGGCGGCGTGAAAACCCAGTGCGGCCTGACCGACAAGGCCAACGCCGCGCTGATCAAGGATCTCAAACAGCGGGGTCTGCTGGAGGACACGCTCGTGATCTGGGGCGGCGAGTTCGGCCGGACGCCGATGGTCGAAGCCAGCGCGGAACTCGGTCGTAAACTTGGACGCGATCATCATCCGCAGGCGTTCACGATGTGGATGGCCGGCGGCGGCGTGAAACCCGGGCTGACCATGGGCGAGACGGACGAGTTCGGATTCCAAGTGACGAAGGACCGCGTCCACGTCCACGACCTGCACGCCACGATCCTGCACCTGCTGGGGTTCAACCACGAGAAGCTTACCCACCGCTTCCAAGGCCGCGACTTCCGCCTGACGGACGTCCACGGCGAAGTGGTCGAGAAGCTGTTGGTGTAAATGGAGGCGTCTATCGCGGGTAGGGCGAAGGCTCCCGCCGAGCCTTTGTAGGCCGGGCGTCCTCGCCCGGCCAGGAGGTGCTCCTGCGCTGGCGGCTGTGGATAAACACCCACTGGCCGGGCACGGATGCCCGGCCTACGGCTTTCAACCGACGATGTGTTTGCTCAGTCTGGTCCGGACGCGACGCCAGAACTGCTGCTTCGGCGTGAGCGGACCGCCATCGTCCGGAAGATCCGGCAGCGATGCCTTCGCCTGCGTGGCGGAAAGCGCCTTCGCGAGATCCATGCTGGTCGAGTTGTGGAAGAGATAAACCCCGTCGAGCGTGACGACAGAGGGCCAGTTGCGGCGGCGGATCTTGAAATCGGGCCGGAAGTTGAACTGGCAGGGAAGGATCCGCAGCTGGTCGAA
>JAYUUX010000082.1:0-2276 GCA_043754645.1 Verrucomicrobiales bacterium
GCCCGATGCCATCGCCGGCCATCTTGAGCTGTGGGTTCACCGCCCGTGTGACGCCTGGCATGACCGCGAACGGCAGGTTGAACTCGCGGCAATGAGGAAGCACAGCGCCCTCGATCAACGCCGCCGTGTCGGTGTCGTCGGGGAACTTGAACTCGGGCGGCAGCGAGACCATGAGGAAACGTGCGCCCATCTTCCTGGTCCAATCGGCAAAGAATCGCCGGACTTCGTCGAGCGACTTCTGGTTGGGTTTGCCGGGGCCGACCTTGTAGCCCCACGAGGCCAGTTTCGGAGCGGTGTTCTTCCAGTCCAGAAGCAGCGGATCGATACGCAGGGCGGCGGAGAAGGCGGGATGGCGATTGAAGCCGCGTTCCCAGACTGGCCGTTCCACGTCGTCGAAAGGTGAGTTGGTCATGCACACGTCCTCGACACCGGCGATCTTCAGGCACCGATCGATGTAGGCGTCCGGCTTCTGCGCGGCGAACCATTTCCGGAGCTTCGGCAGGTCGCGTTTCTTCACGTCGAGGCCCAACAGATTCAGGGTGGTGAGAACACCGCGGCAAGCCTCGGAGATGGGCGAGTTCTGGATGAACAGGACCTCCCATATGAGATCGGCCTGCCGGGACTTGGAAAGTTTCCAGAAGTCGGCATAGGGAATCGTCAGATACCGGAACGACTCGGCGACCAGGTAATGGTAGGTCAGCAGATCATCGATGCCCCAGAGGAGAAGTTCGCCAAACGCCGGGTCGTAAAGGTGGGTATGGATGTCGCGAACCGGGGTCGTCGCGACGGTCTTGCGGACAAATGTTTCCAACTGCGCGGTCGTCATGGAGGCGGACGCTAGACAAGGCCCCGTCGGCTGTGGAGAACGAATCGTTGCCAAGGCGCGCCGGCTGTCTCCAAGCTTTCGCCATGACGAAACCGCTCGCGCTCCTCTTCTACGAGCAACTGCTTCCCGGATCCCAGCTCATCAACAAGCTGCAGGACCTGGGCTACCGCGCGCAGGTCGTGCAGGACGCCGACCTGTTGGCGGATGCGGCCGAACGCGAGAAGCCCATGGTTATCGTCAGCGACCTGCGCGTCCGCCGCGGCGACATCCTGGCAAGCATCCGCCAGATCAAGGCCGGCGCGGAAACGAGCCACATTCCGGTCCTCGGCTTCCACTCGGACCTCTCGGAGTCGTTCCTCGAAACCGCCAAGCAGGCCGGCGTGACGCTGGTCGCCGGCGATGCGTTCATCCCGGAACAGCTGGCCCAACTGCTCGAGCAGGTCCTCCACCTCGACTGACCCCTTTCCAACATGGCAATCCCCCCCGTCAAACTCGTCCAGGGCATCCACGTGATGCACCTATTCTTCCGTATCGACCGTGCCCGCTGGGGCGCGTTGCCGCCCGCCGAATCCGGGGCCGCCCGGGACCGGCTCGACGCGGTGGCCAAGAAGTATCCCGGCCCCGCACACCCCCGCGTGTCCACTTTCGCCAATGTCGGCGGGAAGGCAGACATCGCCTTCATCATCTACGCGGCGGAACTGCAGGACCTCAGCTCGATGCAGCGGGAAGTGGAACTCGCCTTTCCACCGGGGACACTGGTCCCGACCTATTCGTTTCTCAGCGTGACCGAACTGCCAGAATACGTCTCCTCGGATGACGATCTGAAACGGATGATCCAGATGGGCGAGAAAAAGCTCCAACCTGGCACGCCCGAGTTCGACGAAGCCTTCGAAGCGGCGAAGAAACGTAACGAAGGCTACAAGTTCTACCGGCTTCAGCCCGAACTCGAGGATTGGGAGATCATGTGCTTCTACGGCATGAGCAAGAAGCGCAACCTCGGCGACAACTGGTATTCGCTCGACTTCGAGACCCGGAAAAAAATGATGGGAAGCCACGCCCGCACCGGTCGGAAATATGCCGGGAAAATCTCGCAACTCATCACTGGAGCCACCGGCATAGACGACTGGGAATGGGGTGTCACGCTCATGGCCCACAACCTCGACGAAGTGAAGAACATCGTCCACGAGATGCGTTTCGATGAAGTCACCGCGCGCTTCGGAGACTTCGGGCCGTTCCTGATCAACCTCCGGCTCAACCCGGCGGACCTCTGGGATCACCTCCGGCTCTGACCCGGTTCGCAAACCGGTCGGGGCGTGACGCCCGATACTCGACGGGCAACCACGGTTTTCTCTCTCAACCGTGCGAACCGCCAACTGGCCGGAATCCTGCTTTTTTCGCGGAGTCGACAAAGCCGGGTTAAGGAAAGGCCGTCAGTGGCCGAGAACCTATC
>JAYUUX010000083.1:0-4596 GCA_043754645.1 Verrucomicrobiales bacterium
CCCAAGTAGGCATCGAACTCGCGGATGACTTCCCGCGTGCGCTTCGCGAATTCCGGATCAAGCAGCCGGGTGCGCAGTTCGTAGTCGGAGACCTCACGAAGAACGGCGACGGCGTTGTGGTAAAGGTTCTGCCACCCACGCGGGGCCAACTCCTGGAAAATTTCCTGGGCGCCCTGGTTCCAAGTCCACCAGAGATTGCGCGCGAGCCGATGCAGGCCGGCTACCAGTTCGGTCACTTCAGCGGCGGATACGTGTCCGTTGCTCATAGGGTTGGTCATAGTCGTTCAACAAAGTCGGCTCGATCGCCTTAGGGGTTTACGTTAGGAAGCGGCGTCCCGTCGCCGCAAACGCAATCTTGAGAAAGAAAAAGCCCCGTCGCCTTGCGGTGACGGGGCTTCGCAAAATTTAGGACCGGTTACTTCTTGGCCTCGAACTTCGAGACGGCGATGAACTTCTTGCCGTCCTTCTCGGAGAGGGTTCCGGTGACGGTCGCGTCCTTGGCTTCGGAGCAGATCTGCTTGTGGAAGGCCTTGTCCTTGTCGACCGTGAGCATGTAGGTCGTGGTCTTGCCGTCCTTGGTGACCTGGAGGACGTCAGTGCATTTGTCGGCGGTCTTGAGGTCGCACTTGGCGCAGGTGGCCTTGCCGGCGAGGGTCAACTCTTCGGCGGACGCAGTCAGCGCGGTGGCGAACACGATGGCGGAGAGAGAGAGGATGAGCTTTTTCATAGGTGGAATCTTAGTGCTACGGCTGGAAGCTAGAACTGTCCTTCGCAGACCACAACCTGAATTTTTAGCTCACTGGGACGCCGGGGAACCCGCCGCCAATAAAGACTCCAATCGCTTCAACCGTTCGGCCTTGGGAATCTTTCCAAGCCGTTTCACCTCACCGTAAAACCGCGGAAGATCACCGGAGCATTCCTTGAGGAGTTCAGCGAACGCAGGGACCCATCGATAGTAGGTGGCGATCGAGTTGATTCGGGCGTTATTGATGGGACTCGTCAGCCATCCGGAGATGTCCGGTTCCCCTGCCCACTTGCCGTTCAATTCCTCCAGACGGATACGGAGGCGTGCAATCTCTTCGGACTTGGCCGCACGAATGTCGGCGCTGTTTCCCGGGGTCAAACGGGGGTAGAGCACCTTCAGCCGGGAGCCGGCCTCCAGGACAGCACTCCGAAACTCGTCCTGGCGCGCCTCCTTCATTTTCCACCTCGCTTCCATCGCGGGATCTGGATGGGCGCGGAACCAGCGCCGCAAACCCTCCTGCGCGACGAAGGTGGCGAAGGCTTCGTTGAAATCCGTGTCTCCGGAGACGTAGAGCAGCCTGTGGGCGAGTTCGTGGAAGATCAGGTCCGCTAGTTCTTCTTCCGGATCAAACAAGAACGTGTTGAGCACGGGATCGGCGAACCATCCGAGAGTGGAGTAGGCGGCGACGTCTCCGATCGCGACATCCATGCCCTTTGCCTTCAGCTTGGACGCGTAGCGCTTCGCCCCCGCCTCCTTGAAATAGCCGCGATAGCTGACGCTCCCGACGATGGGGAACCACCATTCCTCGTCTTCCATTGAGAACTCCGGAGTGGCGGACACGGTCCACGAAACGAAGGGTCGTTCCAGATCGGCGTAACCGAGGTAGCTTCGGCCGGCCGGAAGTCCCAGCTCATCTTGGGCAAACTTGCGATACGTTTGCACCAGCTCCAGCCGCCGTTTGGTTTCGGCCGGCGTGTTGGTTTTCTGAAGAAGCGTCGAGATCCGCGTTTCCCGACGCCACATGTCGACCTGGCCATGGACTGCCTGACCGAGGAAGCGGCTGGTTTCACACCCGGTCAGGATCAGGCAAAGCGTCAGAATCGCCGCAGATCGAAGCCGCATGATCTTCCGGATGGTGTTTCCCTCGGACATGGCTCCTGAGGCTTTCCCCTACTCGTATCGGAGCGCTTCGACCGGATCCAACTGGGCCGCCTTGTAGGCCGGGTAGGTCCCAAAGATCACACCCACCGCCGCGCAGACGAGGAACCCGATGATCGCCCAGTCGACAGGGACTACGGGTGGAACGTTGAAGAAATAGGCCGCGGCATTTCCGCCCGCGATGCCCAGGGCGATGCCGACGATGCCGCCGACCTGGCAGAGGAAAATCGCCTCGGTGATGAACTGGGTCATGATGTTCCGCTTCTTGGCGCCGATGGCCCGGCGGATCCCGATCTCCCGGGTCCGCTCGGTCACGCTCACCAGCATGATGTTCATGATCCCGATGCCCGCCGTGATGAGCGCGATGGAGCTGATGAGGGCCGCACCGACCCGGACGGCGAACGTGATGCTTCGAAACTGTTCGATGAGCGAATCGTTGGTGAAGATCTCGAAGTCGTCAGCCTCGCCTGGAGGGACTTTCCTCGCGGTCCGCAGGATGCCGCGGATCTCCTCCATGGCATCGTTGTAGGTCTCCTGGCTTCGCGCCTGGACGAGGATCGTAAGCCCCCATGGCGATCGCCCGTAGCGGTTCATTCCCGTCGAAAGAGGGATGATGACGACTGAGTCCTGCGAGTTGTCCAGCATCGCTCCCTTGCTTTCCAAGACGCCGATCACCAGGTAGCTGATGCCGTCCATCTTGATCGTTTCGCCGAGCGGCGAACTGTTCGGGAACAGTGCTTCGGCCGTCTTGCTTCCAATCACGCAGACAAGTCTCCCGTTCTCCTCGTCCGATGAATTGAGTGCGCGGCCGGAAGCAATCGACAGCGTCTTGGCGGGGAATCCATCGGGAGTGAGGCTGAGAAGCGAGAACGACGGTTCGGTCTTGCCGTAGGGCGACGTCACCTCGCCAGAAAACAGCCCGTTCTGCATTCCGACGGACTTGACCAGACTGGCCTTCTCCCGGATCAGCTCGCCCAGGTCCGGCGTCAGGCGTTTGCGTCTCTTGATCTTCTCCCAGACTTCAGGCCCGCCGAACGAGATGGCCGGGTTTCGCTGAATGACCAGGACGTCTTTGCCGAACTGGCTCAGGCTCGTCTCGATGCTGCCTTGGAGCACCCGGATGGCCGTCATCACGACGATGATCGAGAACACACCAATGACGACGCCGAGAAGCGTCAGCATGGAACGCAGCTTGTGCGTGGCCACCGCCCGGAGGGCCATGCCGCTATTCTCGACCAGTTCGGAGACGTTCATGGGCTACTCAGTTCTCAGGGCATCCACAGGGCTCATCTGCGAAGCGCGATGGGCGGGAACGAATCCCGCGACGACCCCGGTCGTGATCGAAACCCCCAAGGCGATTAGGATGATCGACGGGCTCAAGGCGGCGGGAAGGAAGAGGGCAACCAGCAGGGTGATCGGAGCCGACAACAACAAGGCGATGGTTCCACCCATCACGCAGAGCAGCACGGATTCGATGAGGAACTGGAGAAGGATTGTGCGGCGCTTGGCGCCGATGGCGCGCCGGATCCCGATCTCCTTCGTCCGTTCGGAAACGGACACGAACATGATGTTCATGATCCCGATTCCCCCGACGAAGAGCGACAAGCCGGTCACAAACAGTCCCAGCGCGGCGATGGTGCCGCCGACTTTGCTGAAGTTCTGCACGAACGCTTCCTGCTGGTTGATGGCGAAGTCGTCCGGCGCACCCGGCGGCGTTTTGCGCAGCTTTCGCATGATGCCTATGAGCTCTTCGCGGGTCTCTTCGATGCCTGCAAGGCTGCCGACCTTCACGTCGATCCGGAGATCGGGACGCTGTTCGTAGGCGTTGAAAAAGAACGTGACCGGGAGGAACACAACCTCGTCCAGGCTGAACATCCCGAGGAACCGTCCGCGCTTCTCCACGACGCCGACCACTTCCAACGTCCGGTCGCCCACCTGCAAACGCCGGCCGAGAGGGCTTTCGTTGGGAAACATCCGCGTCGCCACATCGTCGCCGATGACGCAGACGGGACGGGCGCCTTCGACCTCGGCGGCGGCGAAGAACCTTCCTTGGGACATATTGAGGCCGCCTGTTTCGACCTGCTTCTCGGTCGTTCCAATGATCTGGACAGCGCCTCCGTTCCGCCTCTGGTAGACCAGATCCTTACGGGTCATGGCGACCGGAGAGATCGCCTGCGCGGTGGTCAACTGACGCTCCACTCCTCGGACCTGCTCCATCGTGATCTCGCGGCGATTGCGGCTGCGGAGCCACTCGTCCCGGTCCATGAACCAGCCAAACCTCTGAACGTAGACGACGTCGGCGCCCATGATCGAGATGCTCGTCTGGAAAGCGGAGTTCAAGCCGTTGATCGCCGTCGCCATCATGGTGACGGTGAGGACGCCGATGATGACCCCGAGCGTCGTGAGCACCGACCGCATCCGGTTCGCCCGTATCGCAGCCCAGGAGATGCGCAGGCCCTCGAAGATCTCGGCGAAGAAAGTCATCGTCGCTCCTTGGGTCAATGCGCGCCGGGAGGGACTGGAGGCGGGCCTGCATGGGCCGACGCATGTATCGGTGGAAAAACCGGCGTCGCGGGCGCGGCAGCGCCGTTCTTCTGGAGGATTTCGTCGGCGGCGACCAGGCCATCGCGGAGACGGACGATCCGGCGGGAGTGCTGCGCGACCTCCTCTTCGTGGGTGACGACGATGATGGT
>JAYUUX010000084.1:0-5882 GCA_043754645.1 Verrucomicrobiales bacterium
CGAATGTCCAAAGCAGAGGTGCCTGGTCCATTTGCTCCGCGAATTGAACGACGACCTCCACAAGCATCCATACAACGAGGATTTGAAACGAATAGGGAAGGCCTTCGCGGATTTGGTAAGGCCGATGATTGAAACGGTTGATCGTTTCGGGCTGAAAGCTCGCTTCCTAAAAAGGCACTTGCCGTCGGTTGACCGTTTCTACCGCGAATTCTCACGGGCCAGCTTGAGCAGCGAGGCGAGCAGGAAGCTCAAACAGCGTTTCGAGCGGAACCGAGAAGAGCTTTTCACCTTTCTGCGATACGACGGCGTGCCGTGGAACAACAACAATGCGGAGCACGCAGTGAAGCCATTCGCAATGCTCCGTCACGTCATCAATGGAGTGACCTCCCCAAAGGGGTTGCGCGACTACTTGATTCTTCTGAGCGTCTGCCAAACCTGCAAATACATGGGCGTGGACTTTCTGGATTTCCTCCGTTCGGGTGAGAAGGACATTCACACCTTCGCGGAAACCCGGCGCAGGCGGCCTCGGCGGAGGCAAAGCATTCCACAACCCACCTTGCCGGTGGATATCGGAGCTAGTGCCGAAACCAGCCCGGGACCGTGAGCTGCGCTTCAAGCCGGGGTGCTGGCTAACGGGTTCCAGACGCGGGTGAAACCAAAGCCGGCGAAGTGGGTTTCGTTGCGCGTGGCGAACTGGGTCACACCCTGATGTCGCAAGGCGAGCGCGAGCTGGGCATCGAAGACCACGCGACGCCCGATGCTGGGTTGGGTCGCCAGATGCCACACTTCGTCCATCACACCGGAATTGTCGCCGGGATAGTCGAGCAGCGCCCATGTCGGGTGCTGGCGGAAGGCCTGGATGAGGGAAACCGCGTCCGCCGGATCGAGCGGGTGCTTCAGAACTGCGGGGTTGCGGAGCAGGACGTAAAGTTCGACCAAGACCAGTTCGCAAATGGCAACCGTGCCGGTAGTTGTGGGCAGGGAAGAGAAGAATGCTCGGGCGTCGTGGTATTCCGCGCAGTCCTGATTGAGCGAATAAAGCAGCAGGTTGGTTTCGAAGGAAATCATCGCGGCTCAGGCGGCCACTTCGTTGGCCAGTAACCGAAATTCCTCGGCCGGGACGCGAATGTCACCCAAGTGGCGGGCTCCGGGGAACTGCCAGTCGTCGTTGTGCTGGCCCTGTGGCTTGGCCGGCCGGCGAACCATCCGTTCGGCGGCCTGGCGGAGCAATTCGGGCACGGTCAAATGCCGCTGTGCGGCTAGGCTTTCGACTAGGTCGTAAACGGCGTCAGGCAGTGGCACTTCGGTCGTCTTCATGTGGGCACGCTATCGCGCCAACAAACTCCGGGCAAGGCTGGCGCTAGGCGGTTTACCCAGGGCGGCGCTCGCGTGGCGTCGCTTGCCCTGGGCTGTCTTATCTGGGGCTTTCAGCCCTTTTATCCGGGCCCGCGACGTTGCTCGCTCTGACCGCAATGCCTCTCGAAACTGCCAATGCTGCCTCTCCGTCTCACTTCTTTCCCGACTTGTGGCTGCGGGGTTGGTTGCCGCGTTCGGGTGCTCGGCCCGGCGTGCGCGGCGCGGAGCGGCGGGGTTCTTCGCGGCGGATCTCGGTGCGGCCGGCCTTGCCTTTGGAGTCTCTGGCGGCCGGGTTCTGCCTCGGGTTGGTCGGGCGTTTCGTTGCGACCACGGCTTTGGGCGATCGCAGCGGGATCGCCGGCGCCTCGGCCGGAGGCGGCTGGACGACGAGGTTGGATTTGCGGGCAGCGGCTGGTTTCGGGGATTTCACAGCCCAACCGTCCGCCGATGCGTTCAAGGACGCAATGGCGTCAATTGCCCATAGCTTGCCTCAACTTGGCCTGTCGTCTCCGTGGATCCGCCTCGCAACCTGGGCGGCTGCCGAGCCGGCTACTTCTTCTTCAAGCCCACGCTGCTGCCGCGCTTGGCGATCTTCCGGCTGGTCGTGACCTTCGTGACGGTGCCGATGGCGAGATACTTCGACTTCACCGTGTCGAGGATGGCGTCGCGGTGGTCGTAGAGCCGCTTGAGCTTGCGGGGCTTCACGCGTGCCGTGATGTAGGCGGTGAGCAACGGCAGCGCGATGGTGCTGTCGGTGTAGCAGACGACGCTGTCGGGCAGCTAGTCGGGATCGACCTTGCCCCAGCTCACGGCTTCGGCCGGCGTGGCGCCGCTGAGACCGCCGGTGTCGGGTCGCGCATCGGTGACCTGGAGGAAGTAGTCGTGGCCCTTTTCCTTGATGCCCATGACCTCCTGGATCTGCGGCTCGGTCTGGAGCATGAAGTTCTTCGGGCTGCCGCCGCCGAGGATGAAGACGCTGCTGGTGTGGCCGGTGGACTTGGCGTGGTAGACGATGCCGGCGGTCTGGTTCACGTCGCGGTTCACGTCGGGCATCAGCTTGGAGCCGCGCAGGGCCATCGCGGCGACGTTCATGCCGATGGAGCTGTCGCCGGGGCTGCTGGTGAAGATCGGGATGCCGCACACGTAGGCCGTGGCGAGGACGGAGCTGTCCTTGATCCCGAGTTTCTTCTGGCGCGCGGCCACGTATTTGCCGAGCAGGTGGTGGAACTCGTCGGTGCCCATGGGCCGCTGGAACTCCGGCCCTTGGATGACCTCGCGGACGAAGGCGTCGGTGTCGAGCAGCACGTTGTAATCGAAGAGCACGTCGTAGATGCGGATGACGCCTTCCTCGTGAAGTTCCACGTCGTCGAGGAACGGCGTGCCGCTGTGCAGCTGCATGTCCAAACCAAAGTGCAGATCGTGGTAGAGGTTCGCGCCGGTGGAGATGATCCAGTCCACATAGCCGCCCTTCATCAGCGGAATGAGGCAGCTCTTGCCCAGGCCCGCCGGCGTGAGCGCGCCGGTGAGCGACATGCCGATGAAGCCGTCGTCCGGCAGCATCTTCTTCGCGAGGAGATGCGCCGCTTCGCGGAGTCGGCCGCCGTTGTAGGCGAGCATCGACTGGTCGATCAGGTCGGCGGCGGAGATGTTTTTGCCGACGCCGAACGGGTTGAGGCGCGGATAGGCGGCGAACTTCTTCGAGATCTTGTGGGCGGACGTTTTGCTCATAACAGGTGGCGCGAATTAAGGCGGATCAGACGCGGAAGGAAAGCAGCAGTTGGGTGACGATGGAGAATCCCGGGCTTGCCATCGCGCGTGTGAAACGTAATCAACCTGCGCCGTCCTTTCGACCGCTCGAAAGCGCCAACCCATGCCGTCGCCGTCACCCCGTCGTTGGAACATCGTCCACTCGGAAGCCTCCCCCGGCTGGGGCGGACAGGAGCGGCGCGTGCTGATAGAGCTGCGCGAGTTCCGCAAACGCGGCTCGCAGGTCCGCCTGATCGCCGACCCGAAGAGCGAGATCTACAAGCGTTCCGTGGCCGAAGGCTTCGAGGCGTTTCCCTGTTCGCCGCTGCGCCGCTGGTATGTCCGCGAGTTCATCCGCGTGCGGCGCTGGCTGAAGGAGATCAAGCCCGACATCGTGAACACGCACAGCTCCCGCGACGGCTGGGTCGTGGGCATGGCGGCGAAGGCGGCGGGAGTCCCCTTCGTCATCCGCTCGCGGCACTTCGACATGCCGCCAAAGACGGCGTGGCTCAGCCGCATCGTCTACGCGAAGCTGGCCGACCACGTGATCGCCACAAGCTCGCAGATTTCCACCGGCTTGGCCGAAGCGTTCGGCCTGCCTCCGGAACGCTTCACCACGCTGCCAACCGGTGTGGATCTTGACGTCTTCACGCCGGAAGGACCGAAGGCGGATCTGCGTGGCTCGCGCATCCCGGCAGAGGTTCCCTTGATCGGAACGGTCTCCATTCTCCGTCGTGCCAAGGGTCATACCCATCTCATCGATGCCATGAAGCTGCTGATCGACGGGGGACGGAAAGTCCACTGCTTCATCGTCGGCGACGGCGGCATCCGGCCGGACATCGAGAGGCATATCGTGCAGGCCGGCATGGACGACCACATCACCATGACGGGCAACCGCGACGACGTTCCGGCCATCATGCGGTCGCTCGACGTGCTGCTGATGCCGTCGCTTCACGAAGCTGTTCCCCAAGCGGCGAACCAGGCGCTCGCGTGCGGCACGCCAGTGATCGGGAGCAACGTCGGCGGCATTCCCGAAGTCATCCACGACGGCGAAACCGGCCGGCTTGTTCCGCCCGCCGATGCAGGCCTGTTGGCGTCGGCCATCGCTGCCACGCTCGATTCGCCGGAAGAAAGCCGCCGCATGGCCCTCGCCGGTCGCGAGCGGGTGCGGGAGAACTTCAGCCTCGCCGCGATGACCGACCGTCTCGATGCCCTCTACGCCGCGCACGTGAAATGAGTTCCGAAGCTTCCCAGGTTTCTCTGAATCCCCGCGCCGGCTGGCTCGGCTGGTGGCCGGAGGGCGGGATTCGTTCCGTGATCGATCCGGAGAACGGCCGCATCCGTTCGTTCCTCAGACGATCTGCGGCCGAGCTGCCCGAAGGTGCGCTCGTGCTGGATGCCAGCGCCGGCGCGCGGCCGTATGCGCCGCTGTTCCATCGTCAACGCTACGAGTCGTGCGATATGCCCGGCGGCTTCTACGAGGCGAAGCACGACTTCGAATGCTTCCTCGACGCTGTTCCGAAGCCCGAAGCCACCTACGACGCGATCCTGCTGACCCAGGTGCTGGAACATGTGCCCGATCCGGCCGTCGTCTTGACCGAACTGAAGCGTGTCCTGAAGCCGGGCGGTGCCCTTTATCTCAGCGTGCCGCTCACGGCTCCGCTTCATGGCGAGCCCTGGCACTTCTTCCACTTCACCCACTACGGCCTGGCGGAACTGGCCCGCAGAACCGGCTGGAAGATCCGCGAGTGCGAGAAGGTGGGCGGCGCCTTCTGGCTCCTGGGAAAGCGCCTCGGTGATTTACCGAGGAAGCTCATGAAGCAGGTCGATCCGTTCCGAGCGAAACGTCGGGGGTTATCGGTGTCCGGCTGTGTGGTGGCGACGCTCCTGTTCCTGCCATTCTGGCTGCTTGGGCTCCTCCTGCTGACCTTCACGTTCCGGCCGTTGTGCTACTGGCTCGACCGGTTCGATTTCGAGAAGAGCTTCACCATCGGCTACACGGCGGTGTTCACGAAGGAATAGTTCGGGAGAGTTCTTGGGCTTGGTAGGGACGGCTCGCCGAGCCGTCCGTTAATCGAGTGAAGCGAGGCGAACGAAGTGAGCATCTCCGCTGGAGGCCGATACCAACGCCAAGATGCTCGCGTGGCTCGCGCAGGCTTCGCCTGCAATCAGGGACGGCTGGGCCAGCCGGCCCTACCCATCCAAGCCGTAGTTCACTTCAACGGACGTCGGAACCACAGCTCCGTGCCGGTCAGACGCCACCGCTTGAACGGCGCCACGACGTTCCGGTTCAACTGGCGCGGCATGTTCCACATCTGGCCGGAGCCGATGAGCACGCCGAGCGAGGGACGGAAGGGTTCGAGTCCGACGGTCTTCGCGAGATGGGTCAACGAGGCCTTGGAGAACAGGTTCACGTGCATCAACGGTAACAGCGGATCGAGCGTGCGCGCGTCCGGCACGGGGCCGTCGTTGGCATTGCCGAGGCTCGAAAGAAGGACGGGCAGCTTGGGGGCATTGGGCGTTCCCCACTTCATCAGACCGCCGGGCTTCAACGAACGCGCGAGCAACCGCGCCGCGCCCAGCGGGTCCGTCAGGTGCTCGAGCACCTGGTCCACCTGGATGAAGTCGAACCGCGGTTCGCCGAGTTCCTCGCGGGCGATGATCTTGATGCCGCGCGAGGCGCAGAAGGCGGCCGCCTCGCGGTTCACTTCCACCGCGTGCACGTCGCAGCCGAAGGCGAGCGCCATGCTGGACCACTTGCCCCAGTTGCAGCCGAAATC
>JAYUUX010000085.1:0-4935 GCA_043754645.1 Verrucomicrobiales bacterium
GGGCCGCCAAACACGCCTCGGAACTCCAGCATCACTCGGTCGCCTATTTCTCCGCCGAGTTCGGATTCCATGAAAGCCTTCCGATCGCTGCGGGTGGTCTCGGCATCCTGGCCGGGGACCACACCAAGTCCGCCAGCGACTTGGGACTGCCTTTCGCGGGCATCAGCCTTTTCTACCGCGAAGGCTACTTCCAACAAACGATCAACCAGGACAATTGGCAGACGGAGTTCTACTCCCTGCTCAATCCGAAGAATCTGCCGATGGAACCGGTGCTCGACGCCACCGGTGAACCGGTCGTCTGCATGGTCGAGATCGCGATGACCGAAGTCTACTTCCAGGCCTGGCGGGTCAACGTGGGCCGCGTTCCGATCTATCTCCTCGACACGAACCGCCCCGAGAACGAACAGCGTTTCCGCGATTTGACTCTCCGGGTCTACGGCGGCGACAGCACCACCCGCATCATGCAGGAAATCCTGCTCGGCATCGGCGGCGTCCGGTTGCTCCGCAAACTCGGCATCCAGCCCGGCACGTTCCACATGAACGAAGGCCACGCCGCTTTCCTCACGCTGGAGCTCATCCGCGAGAAGATGGCCGGAGGCAAATCCTTCGAAGACGCCAAGACGCTGACGACCAAGGAGTGCATTTTCACCACCCACACCCCGGTTGAAGCCGGTCACGACCGCTTCGGCACGGATCTCATGGGCTACGCCACGACGAAGCTGATGGGACAGATGAAGTTCAGCTTCGACGACCTGCTCGGCATGGGACGGGTGGACGCCAAGAACACCCAGGAACCGTTCTGCATGACGGTCCTCGCCCTGAAGTTTTCCCGCTCCGCCAACGGCGTCAGCGAACTCCACGGCGAAGTCAGCCGCCACATGTGGCAGGGGATGTATCCGACGAAGAAGGTCGACGAGGTCCCTATCGGGCACATCACCAACGGCATCCACATCCTTGGTTGGATGAAGGGTCCCGTCCGCCGTTTCTGGAAACGAAAGATCGGCGCGGCCGCTAATCCGGGCGCGACGGGCGGCCCTTCCGGCGAGATCACCAGTTTCTGGAGCAAGAAGACGGCGAGCACTTGGGAAAAGGAAGTCGACCGTCCCGAGTTCTGGGAAAAAGCGATGGATCCGGCCTTCGTCAGCGATGAAGAGATCTGGGCCCTGCGCTACAAACTCCGCCGCGAACTGATCGAGTTCGCCCGCCGTCGTTTGCTCATGCAGGGCTTCCGCATGACGCAGAGCGACTACATCGCCTTCGAGCATCTGCTCAACCCCGACGCGCTGACCATCGGTTTCGCCCGGCGCTTCGCCACCTACAAACGCGCTCCGTTGATCTTCGATCACTTCGAGGATGTGGTGCGGTTGGTGAGGGACAAGCACCGGCCCGTCCAGTTCATCTTTGCCGGCAAAGCCCATCCGCGTGACGACGAAGGCAAGCGATACATCCAGAAGGTCGTTCACCTCTCCAAGTTCAGCGAACTCGCGGGGCACATCGTCTTCGTCGAGAACTACGACATCCACGTCGCGCGGCAGATGGTATCCGGTTGCGATGTCTGGCTGAACAACCCGCGCCGTCCCTTGGAGGCATCGGGCACCTCCGGCATGAAGACCACGGTCCACGGCTGCTTGAACCTCAGCATCCTCGACGGCTGGTGGCGCGAAGGCTACGACGGCACCAACGGCTTCGCCATCGGCGACGATTCGCATCCGGACAACATCGAACTGCAGGACAAGCGCGACAGCGAAAATCTCTACAAAGCCCTGACCGAGGAGGTCATTCCGGCCTTCTACGACCGCGATGCCAACGGCATTCCCCGGCAATGGATCACGAAGATCCGCCGCTCCATGTCCACGCTCGCCGCACAGTTCAGCACGAGCCGAATGGTCAAGGAATACACCACGAAGTATTATCTGCCGAAGTGACGATCGCCGCGCCATCAACGCCCCCCGACATCCGCTCCCTCACCGAAGCCGATCTCGAGGCGCGCCTGCGGCAATTGGACGAGAAGCCCTACCGCGCCAAGCAGGTCCTCGACTGGCTCTACAAGCAGCGCGTCGCATCGTGGGACGCGATGACGAATCTTCCGAAGGCCCTCCGGGAAAAGCTGGCGGCCGCGTTCTCTCTCCGGCCGCTGGAATTGGTCCGCCGCCAAGGCGCCCGCGATACGACCCAGAAGTTTCTCTGGAAGCTGACCGACGGGGCCATGATAGAGAGCGTTCTCATTCCGGCCAATCCGTCCCTCTACGGCGAAGCGAGCGACCGGCACACGCTCTGCATCTCGACGCAGGTGGGATGCGCCTACGGCTGCCGTTTCTGCGCCAGCGGTCTCGATGGCTGGAAACGCAACCTGAAGCCTGAGGAAATACTCGACCAGGTTCTGGCGGTGGAGCGCTGGAACGATTCCCAACCGGACGCCGAGGAGACTCCCGCCGAGCGCTTGATCAACAATCTCGTCATCATGGGAATGGGCGAGCCCATGGCGAACTACGACAACCTCATGCGAGCACTGCGCACGTTGAACGCGCCGTGGGGCGTCGGGATTGGCGCGCGCAAGATAACTATCTCGACCAGCGGCGTCGTGCCGCGCATCAAGCAGCTTGCGGATGAACCCGAGCAGTTCCGCCTCGCCATCTCGCTTCACGGCGCGACCGACGAGGTGCGGGACAAGATCATGCCGGTCAACCGCAAGTATCCGCTGAAAGAACTCGGCGCGGCCTGCGACTACTACGTCGAAAAGAAGGGCCGGATGATCACCCTGGAATACATCCTCCTCGACGGCATCAACGACGATCCCGCGGTCCATGCGGAACCGTTGATCGAGCTTGCCCAACGGCTTCAGGCCAAGGTGAACCTGATTCCCTACAACAAGGTCGAGGGCCTGCCGTGGGAGCGTCCACAGGAAGAACGCTGCATCCGCTTCGCCGACACGCTCCGCGAAAAGGACGTCATCACCACGCTCCGTCTTGAGAAGGGCCACGACATCGACGCCGCTTGCGGCCAGCTTCGGTTGAAAACGGAGAAGGAATTGGCGGCCGCTCAGCCGGCTCTTTGAAGCGAGCAGGTTGCCAAGCCGCCGATTCGTTTCCAGACTGCTGCCACAAGATGATCGCGTTGATCGACTACGATTCCGGAAACCTCCGCAGCGCCCATAAGGCTCTCCTCAAAGTGGGGGCCGATGTCCGTGTCGTCCGCCATGGACACGAACTGACGCACGCGCACGCGGTGGTCCTTCCCGGCGTCGGCGCCTTCGATGATTGCGTCAACGCGTTGGCCAAGCAGGAGCTTCTTGGAGCGGTGAAGGACTTTATCAAGTCCGGTCGGCCGTTCCTCGGCATCTGCGTCGGTTACCAAGCGCTCTTCGACCGGAGCGAGGAGTTCAACAGCTGCGCCTTAGGACTGGGAGTCTTTGGCGGAAGCGTCGTTCGGTTCCAGGAACAGGCCGGCCTGAAGATCCCGCAGATCGGTTGGAACACCCTGAAGATCGAGCAGCCGGATTGCCCGCTCTTCCGCGGCATTGCTGACGGCAGCCACGTTTATTTCGTCCACAGCTTCCACCCGAAGCCGACGGATCCATCCATTGTGGCCACCACCACCGATTACGGCGGTTCGTTCGCGTCTGCCGTCTGGAAGGACAACGTCTACGCCACGCAGTTCCATCCGGAGAAAAGCCAGGGCGTCGGACTGCAACTGCTGAAGAACTTCGTGGATCTCGCGAAGTAACCAGCAGCCCCCTTGCTTCGACGGGAGCCTCTGTTAACTTCTGCCCACCTGAACTTCGCCTGCCAAATATGGCGAACTGGAACCCAAGAAAACACCAACTCTATGGCATACGAACTCGCCCCGCTTCCTTACGCAAAAGACGCTCTCGAACCTCACATCGACGCGCAGACGATGGAGATCCATCACGGCAAGCACCACAACGCCTACGTGACCAATCTGAACAAGGCCATCGCCGGCAACGCCGTGCTCGAAGCCAAGTCCATCGATGCCCTTGTCCGTGATCTCGCCTCAGTTCCCGACGCGATCCGTGGCCCTGTCCGCAACAACGGCGGCGGCCACTTGAACCACACCTTTTTCTGGAATCTGATGGGCCCCGGTGCGGGTGGCGCTCCGACCGGCGCGCTCGCCGCCGACATCACCGCGACCTTCGGCAGCTTCGACGCCTTCAAGGAGAAGTTTGAAGCCGCCGGACTCGGCCGCTTCGGATCCGGCTGGGCCTGGCTCGTCGTGAATGGCGGCAAGTTGGAGATCGTCTCCACCGCCAACCAGGACAACCCGATCATGGGTAAGGCGATTGCCGGATGTGAAGGCTCCCCGATCCTCGGCTGCGACGTCTGGGAACACGCCTATTACCTCAAGTATCAGAACCTCCGCGCCAGCTACCTGAAGGCGTTCTGGAACGTCGTGAACTGGAACGTCGTCTCCGCGGCCTATGCGGCGGCCAAGAAGTAAGCGGACCGGAAGTTCCATTCTCCAACGGCGCGAAGGCTTCCGTCTTCGCGCCGTTTCTGTTTTCTGGAGGCACATGGCCATGCGACCTCTTCTCTACATCGGTCTCATGTCCGGCACCTCGGCGGACGGCATCGACGCTGCGCTGATCCAGGTGACCCCAAGCCCGGCACCGTTCGGCGTGCAGCTCGTGGAGCACGCCCACACGCCGTTCGGCCGGGCCTTGCAGGAAACGATCCATCGCATCTCCCGTGATGGCAGGGTCGACGAGATCTGCGAACTGAACTTCGAGCTGGGACGGAGGTTCGGCGCAGCCGCGAACCAGTTGCTGGAGAAGGCGAAGATGTCGAGTTCGGCCGTGCGCGCCATCGGATCGCACGGGCAAACGATTCAACATCTGCCGAGAGGACGACGCGGTTCGACCCTTCAGATCGGTGAGGCTGCCGTCATCGCGGAACGGACGGGGATTCCGGTTGTTTCGGA
>JAYUUX010000086.1:0-2337 GCA_043754645.1 Verrucomicrobiales bacterium
CACTGAACAGCCGGACTGGACCGCGAACCCACTGCCTGTCCGGCTGAGACTTCTAAAATTCCGGGAGCCGTCACGCGGTGCGGCTCCCGACATTCTCCCTCTGGCGGGGTCCTGCCGGACGGGCAATACTGCCAGGCAGAGGAGGATCAGATGGATGCAGGGGTGGTGCAGCGACGCTGGCCGGAATCAATCACCGTCGATTGGCGACGATTTGCCTGTGGGTTGTGGCGGGAGGCGGAAGGGGACATCTGGGGGGCGTGCCGGTTGGAGGAACTTCCTCGGGCGCGCACGTTCAAACACGAGGGTCAGCTCTACGTGCCGTGCGGAATGATCTTCCGGGGTTCGCTGGGCGCGGAGGCGGGGTGTCATCCGATCATCCGGCCGGAGGACTATCATGGTCCTGAACCCCAGGAACGAGGCTACGAAGGCCGCGCGGTGACGGTGAAGCGAGAGTCGTTCCGGCTGGGACCAAAAGTTGTCTTCAAGTCCAGCGAACCGACGGTCGCCGAATGGCGCAGCCATCTGAAGATCCTCTACACCGAAGGAGGCCTTTTCGCTTCGAAACTGAACTACGCCGTGTTCCTTGATTCACTCACGCCCAGCGGTTCCCTCAACCAGAACGAAGCGGTGGAGCTGGAGAAGACTGACTTCGGGAACCGGGACAAGGATTCGATCCGCGATTTGTTGAAGCCGAAGTCCGCCGATGCGTTCGCCCAATTGAGCTTCGAGATGAAGTTCTGAGACTTCGAATCAGGACTCTATAACCTATTTTACCAAAGCTACTTGCGAGATAGATATGTTGCATGGGATGATGTCTTCATCAAGGAGATTTCCATGCCGATCCAATCCAGTTCTCTAATCGTGCGGTGTTCGTGATGCGTCGACTGCCGACCGTTGTTCCATCCCGGCAACTTTCCCGCGAACAGTTCCAACGACTGGATGAAGTCCCCGATCTCTTCGAGTGGCTCGCCAACATCGGCAACCGCAACACGCGCCGCGCCTATCAGCATGATCTGGCCGACTTCATGCGCTTTGTCGGGCTCCAGCAGCCGGATGCAATCGCGTCGGTCTCGCGGCCGCACGTCATCGCGTGGCGCAAGGATCTCGAACGACGTTCGCTCAAACCCGCCACCATCCGCAGAAAGCTCGCGGCCTTGTCCGAGCTGTTTGATTTCCTGTGCGAGAAGAACGCCATCGAACGGAACCCGGTCAACGGCGTGCAACGCCCGCGTGAAGGCGCCAACGAAGGCAAAACCCCGGCGTTGTCCGACGCCCAGGCGCGAAGACTATTGGATGCGCCTTGTCCCTCGACTCTGAAGGGCAAACGCGACCGAGCCATCCTCGCCACGCTCCTCTACCATGCGCTCCGCCGTTCCGAGCTGTGTCTTTTGACCGTGGGCGACTACCAGATGCGGCGCGGCGTGGCCACGCTCGTGGTCCAGGGCAAGGGCGGCAAGATCCGCTACCTGCCCGTGCATCCACAGGCGGCGCAGCGCATCGAGGACTATCTCGACCATGCGGGCCATCGCGCCGACGAGATGGGTGCGTTGTTCCGCCCTGTGCGCAACAGCGCCGGTGGTTTGGACAAGTCGATCCATCCCGCGTCCATCTACAAAGACGTGCTCAAACGCTACGCGAGAGATGCGCGCATCCCTGAAGGCATGTTGCGCCCGCATGTGCTGCGGGCCACGGCGGCGACCAACGCGTTGGAGAACGGAGCCGACATCACCAAGGTGCAGGAGTGGCTGGGGCACGCGTCCATCGTCACCACGCGGCTCTACGACAAGCGTCGGACCAAACCCGAGGAGTCCCCTTCTTTCAAGGTCACCTACTGAAACCGGGTCTTCAGAAAAATGACCGATAAGACTTCGGCGCCTTGAGCGATTGGCCACACGTCACAGGGAAACGGCGACGGCATCTTGAAGACGCAAACGTGGGTATGAGCACCCGGTTTCCCGGAACAGCAGAGGAACTCCGCTGCTTATCGGTCAATTTTTCGGAATCAAAAATGAATCGGACCTGGAGTCCATCGGCTACGGCCGTCGGGTTCTCCGATCATGTTCGCGTTTGAGGACCGCTTCGTAGAGGGAGGCTTCGGCGAGGAAGCCCGTCTTGCGAAGGTCGTCGAGGACTTCCTCCAGGTTGATCAGCCGTTGTTCCACCGCCTCTTCGAGGATGCCCAGCGTGCCGCTGGTCTGGAACCCGAGCGCCGCCGAGCGACGTCCGTCATGTTGATCAATCAGGATGAGTCGCGCGTTCCACTCCATGGCCAGCGAGATGGTCTCTGCTTCGCCATCCTCGAGCAGGTGGCGAAAATACACGTGCTCCGGCGTCCGG
>JAYUUX010000087.1:0-5789 GCA_043754645.1 Verrucomicrobiales bacterium
TGCTGATCCGGCAGAGCGTGCCGTGGTGCGGGATGGTCGCCTCGCCGAGGTTGCCGCCCTTGGTGAAGTAGAAGTTGCCGGCGGAGTCCGTCTCCAGGCTGAGGACGAACTCGTGGTAGTGGTCGGTGATCGAGATGTCGTTGTTGAAGTTCTCGATGAAGTCCGCTTCGCCGTCCCCGTTGAGATCGTTCAGGCGGGTGAGCTGCTCGCGGGTGATCACGTAGACCTTGTTGTCGACGATCTTCAAACCAAGCGGCTGATACAATCCCGTGGCGAAGCGCTGCCACGTGACCTTGTCCAGCTTGCTGTCGATGTTCGAGACGATCCAGACGTCGCCGCTCAACGAACAGACCGCCGCGCGGCCGTCGGAGAAGAAGTCCACACCGGAGCAGCGGATCCATGACTTGAAGGGATTCTCCTCGGGCACCGTGATGGTATCGACGACGTAGGCGCCGGACGCGTTGGTCGAGGCGGGTTTGCCGGGAACGAGCAACGGCTGGCCCCAGAGACGCGGACCGCCCTTGGTCTTGGCGGATAGGCTGGCAAGCGCGCCCTTTCGGGTCGAATAGGCGGAGACTTTGGCAAGGTCCTTGGCCGAACCGCGGAAGACGAAGACCTCGAAGCTGGACTTCGGTCCCTCCGGCAGATGTAGGAAGAGCCGGCCATCAGGAGTCGATTCCCAGAGAGTCTCGGAAGGTCCGCCGACGAGGCCGGCTACGAAGATCGTGTCGTCGCCCTGCTCGAGGACGATGAGCGGGCTGCGGGACGTCCGCGGCGCCGCGACCGGGAGTTCGGCCACATTGAGGATGTTGGCGTTGTAGGTGCGGTCCATCTCGAACTTGCGGGAGAAGATCTGCACACCGTCCTGCTTCACGAAGGCCGGCTGTTCGAGCACATTCGCGCTGCCGACGCTGTAGCTGAGCACGACTTCGTTGCCGTAGCGGTATGCGCCCTTCCACTTGGCCCAGTCGCGCGGCAACGGCCCTGGCGAGCCGCTTTTGCGGTCCTGCTTAATCTGAGGACGCGGATCATCGAAGCTTCCGCCCCGCGCCCAACCGGGAATCTGCGGCGTGGTGAAATAGCTCTGGCCCGACTGGCTCGGATGGCCGCCCGTAGTGCGCTCGCCCTTAATCTGGAGAAACCCGCCGGTCCACGCCTCGGACAGGCGGAGGAGCTCGGTGTCGAAGGTCGCGCCGGCCTCGCCGCCATCGAGCTTCAGGGCAACGCCCTTCAACGTGATGCGTTTGCCGTGGATGGATCCGTTGTAATAGGGCCCGTGGTCCATCGACTGCAGGATGGAGTCGTCGAATCCGGAACCGCCTGCTTTCTTCTTTGCCGGAGCGGCCTTGGGCGCTTCGGCGGCGGTGAGATCAAGGGCGACAGCCAATACGGCGGTCAGAATGCAGGAGCGGACGAGGTTTCGGTTCATGGTTGGGGCTGCTGTGATTTCGGAATGGGCGCAGGCTAGGGGGACAGAGACGGAATTCAAGCCGGACGGATTCAACCGGAAAATCCGGCCGGCGCCGCCATCCAGGTCCCGCCGCACTCCTCCCGGAGAAACACCCCGCGCATCGTCACCGAAGCGTTGCCTGCGCGGGCTTGCGGTCGATCGGGGTGTCCGGCAGAGATTACCGCGATGTCGTCTCCATGGATCCGCCCCGCCCTTCTCGCGTCAGCCGTCCTCTGCCTGCCGTCTTGCACGACGGGGCCGAGTGGGAGAACAGCCGATCCGATCACGGAACACGTCGGGCGGATGGGAAACAACCGGACGGTCACGCCGGTCAATCAACTCCTAACGCCGGCCGGTAAGATCATCGAACTGCCCGGCCTGCGCCCCCAGGCGTTGGCGTTGGCGCCTGACGGGAGGATCCTCGTGACCTCGGGGAAGACGAGTGAACTGGTCGTGATCGATCCGGTCAGCGGCGAGATCCGGCAGCGGGTCGAACTCCCTTCGGATCAGCAGGGCGAACCGCAGCCCGCAGTGGTTTCGCCGAACATCCTTCAACCGGACAAGAAAGGTCAGGTCAGCTACACCGGCCTCGCGTTTTCGCCGGATGGCCGAAGGCTGTTTCTCAGCAACGTCAACGGAAGCATCAAGGTCTTCACCGTGTCGCCCGACGGCGTCGTGGCGCCGTCCCACAGCATCGCCCTGCCGAAGGCCGATGCGCCGCGCCGCAAAGACGAGATTCCCGCCGGCCTGACGTTCTCGAAGGATGGCAGCCGCCTCTTCGTCTGCGGGAACCTCTCCAACACCCTGCTGGAGATCGACGCGCAGACCGGCAAGGTCGTCCGAACATTCGAGGTCGGCGTCGCGCCCTACGACGTCGCACTCGTAGGCGGCAAAGCCTGCGTCAGCAATTGGGGTGGACGGCGACCGGGCGTAGGAGATCCCACCGGACCCGCCGGCCGCGGCACGCTCGTGCGGGTCGATCCCATCCGGAACATCGCCAGCGAAGGATCGGTCAGCGTCATCGACCTCGTATCGGGAAAGGTTTCATCGGAGATCCTGACGGGCCTTCATGCGAGCGCCTTGGCGGTGTCGCCAAATGGTCGCCACGTCGTTTGCGCCAATGCCGCCGCGGACAATCTAAGCGTCATCGACACGAAGACCGACACCGTCGTCGAAACGATCTGGATGAAACCCAAGCCGAGCGACCTGCTCGGCGCTTCGCCCAACGCGCTCGCCTTCGACCCGTCGGGCAAACGCCTCTACGTCGCCAACGGCACCCAGAACGCAGTCGCCGTGGTGCAGTTCGATCCCGCCGACCGGGCTTCGAAGATGATCGGACTCATTCCCGCCGGTTGGTTTCCCGGCGCGCTGGCCTACGATGCCCGGCGAAACACCGTCTGCGTGGCCAACATCAAGGGCATCCCGCTGAAGACGGGCAAAGGCGAGAACGGCCATCCGGGTTTCAACTCGCACCAATACTCCGGCTCCGTCCTCCTCATGCCGGTCCCGTCCAAGTCCGCCCTACCGAAACTTTCCGAAACGGTCTGGCGCAATCTCCGCCGTGAAGCCGTCGTCCAATCAAAACTACCGCCGCGCCCGAACCAACCCGCGCGTGCCGTTCCGGAGCGGATCGGCGAACCGAGCCGCATCAAACACGTGGTCTATGTCATCAAGGAAAACCGCACCTACGACCAGGTGTTCGGCGACGTGAAGGAAGGCAACGGCGATCCCAATCTCTGCATCTTCGGCGAGAGGATCACCCCCAACCTTCACAAGCTGGCCCGCGAATTCGCGTTGCTCGACAACACCTACTGCGCGGGGATCCTCAGCGCCGATGGGCATCAATGGAGCACCACCGCCTTCGCGACCGACTACATGGAGAAATCGTTCGCAGGTTTTCCCCGCAGCTATCCGGACGGGATGGGCGAGGACGAGGATGACGCCCTGGCCTATTCGCCCGCCGGGTTCATCTGGGACAAAGCGCTGAAACACCGCGTCAGCATCCGCAACTACGGCGAGTTCATGGCGCCCGCGGTCCGCTGGCAGAACGGGAAGAAAGGAACGCCGGATTACCTGGCCTGCTTCCGGACATGGAAGGGCGAGAGCAACGAGGCGATCTTCCAGAGCTATCCGATGGTCGAGACGATCCGCGCGTTCTCCCCGAGCAACTACGTCGGCTGGGAAATGAGCGTGCCAGACCAGGCCCGCGCCGACTTCATCCTCGCCGAGCTGAAGCAGTTCGAGGCCAAGGGAGAGTTCCCCGAGCTCACGATCATCTGCCTCCCGAACGACCACACCAGCGGCACCGGGGCGGGCAAGCCCACGCCTGCCGCGTGTGTCGCCGACAACGACCTCGCGTTTGGACGCATCGTCGATGGGTTGAGCCGGAGCTCGTTCTGGAAGGACATGGCCATCTTCGCGATCGAGGACGATCCGCAGGCCGGCTGGGACCACGTCAGCGGCTACCGGACCACCGCATTCTGCATAAGCCCGTTCACCAAGCGCCGCGCGGTCGTGAGCACGCAATACAACACCACGAGCCTCCTGCGGACGATGGGCCAGATCCTCGGCATGCCGCCGATGAACCAGTTCGATGCCAGCGCGACCCCGATGTTCGACTGCTTCACGGAGACGCCGGATTTCACTCCGTTCACCGCGGTTTCCAACAACGTCCCGCTCGACCAGATGAACCCGTCGCCGCAGGCCCTCGTCGATCCGGTCCTCCGCCGTGACGCCATCGCCTCGGCACGGATGAATTTCCGCGAAGTGGACCGGGCTCCCGAAGACCAGCTCAACCGGATCCTCTGGCGGGCAATGAAGGGCAGCGCGGTTCCTTATCCCGAGTGGGCCGTCACTCGCGGTGCCGACGCCGACGATTGATCCCCGCAAGAACCCCGCACAGGGCGGGTTCTCGTTGCGAAGGGGCGGTCGGCTAGGCAGCATTCGGGTGTTACCCCACCCGGCACGCCCGTCCCTTTGATCCGGACAACACGATGAACCTCCTCACCACTCTCGCCCACGGATGCGCCGTCCTACTCGTCGCCTGTATCGCCGCGCAGGCGCAGAGCTACGTCAACTTCGAGGGCAAGCAGACGAGCCCGATCCGTCTCTCGGCCGACGGCAAACTGCTCTTCGCGGTCAACACTCCCGACGGGCGGTTGTCGGTGTTCAACGTGTCCAATCCGGACAACCCGATCCTCATCTCGGAGATCCCCGTTGGCTTGGAACCGGTCTCCGTCAATCCGCGCACGCCCGACGAGGTCTGGGTCGTCAACGAAGTCTCGGATAGCATCAGCGTCGTCTCGGTCTCGCGGCATGTCGTAACGGACACGATCTACGTCAAGGACGAGCCCGCCGACGTGGTGTTCGCCAACGGCAAGGCATTCGTCACCGCGTCCCGGAACAACCAGGTGGTCGTGCTGGACGCGACGACCCGCACGGTGCTTACGAACATCTCCGTCTTCGGAGAAAACCCGAGGGCGATGGCGGCGAGCCTCGACGGATCGAAGGTCTACGCCGCCTTCGCGCTGTCCGGAAATCGAACCACGCTGATTCCTCCCGACCAGGCGCCGGCCCAGATCACGACCGGAACTCCGCCGATGAACCCGGCGCTCCCGGCCCCGCCGCAGGTCGGCCTGATCGTCGACGCCACGGATCCGGCCTGGACCGGTGTCGTGAAGTTCACCATGCCGGACAACGACGTGGTTGAGATCGACACGACGACCCATGCCATCAACCGCTACTTCTCGCGGGTCGGGACGGTAAACCTTGCGATCGCGACGCAGCCCGGCAGCGGGCACCTGTTCGTGGCGAACACCGACGCGCGAAACCTCGTCCACTTCGAACCCGGCGTGCGCGGCCACATCGTCGAAAACCGCCTCTCGCGCATCAACCCCGCCAACAGCGCGGTCACCCACTTCGACCTGAACCCCGGCGTCGACTATGGCGTAATGCCCAATCTCCCGGCCAAGACCAACGCGCTCGCGCAGCCGACGGCGATCGTGTTCGACACGGCGGGAACATTCGCGTTCGTCGCCGCATTCGGCAGCGATCGCATCGCCAAGATCAACGCCACCGATGGCAGCGTCGTGGCCCACATAAACGTCGGGTCCGCGCTCGGCTCGGCCGCCGATGCGCGCAACAAGCGCGGCCCGCGTGGGCTTGCACTGGCGTCCTCCGCGCAGCGTCTCTACGTCCTGAACCGGATCGCCAATTCGCTCTCGGTGCTCGACGTCGCCGGCAACGCGGTCGTCCGCGAACTTCCCCTCGGCAGCTACGACCCGACGCCCGCGGTGATCCGGCAGGGCCGCGGTTTCCTCTACGACGCGCGGCTTTCCGG
>JAYUUX010000088.1:0-9903 GCA_043754645.1 Verrucomicrobiales bacterium
GGAGTTCGACAAGTATTTCGACGGAGCAGAGATCGGCTACGCAATCCAGATCGGGAAGCTCTGGAAGCTGCCGGTCGCCATTCCTCTCGGCACGCTACGAGAGCGCTTTTCCGGATTTCGTCCGCCACAGAGCTACCATTACTGGTCGATGGATGAAATTTACCGGATGGGAGGAGAAATGTTCACATCACGTGTGGGAAAGAGAATGGGGAGGATTCGCCAATCAAACCGCTTCAACGCCGCCTTCGCCTCCATCCAGAACGGATCGTAGACAGCCCAGTTGGTGAACTTCGACTCGCTGTAGGCGTTGCTGCGCGGCCCGGAACCCTGTGAATGCGCGCTCATGGGCCTCTGGATATTCGGAGGGCGCGGCGGCGGCAAGACTGCGCGCGTTCCGACAGAGGTTGAAACCGGGTTCGCAACGGACCACGTTCGGTTCACTGCCGCCATGACCGCCAAAAACCTTTTCAGCCTCGCCGGTTTCCTCCTCGCCAGCTTCAGCGCCGGCGCGATCGGTTCGCAGTTCGGTCCCGGTGACTGGTTCGCCGCCCTCAACAAACCGTCTTGGAATCCGCCCGGCTGGCTCTTCGGCCCCGTGTGGTCGCTGCTCTACACGTTGATGGGCGTGGCGGCGTGGCGGGTCTGGCGCGTGGGCGGGTTCAGTGGAGCGCGAGTGGCGATGGGCATGTTCGCATTCCAGCTCGTGCTGAACGCGGCGTGGTCGTGGCTCTTCTTCGGGCTGCACCGCATGGACCTCGCCTTCGTCGAGATCATCGTCCTGTGGTTCGCGATCCTCGCGACGGCCATCGCCTTCCGCCGCATCGACCGGCCGGCGGCCTGGATGCTCGTGCCGTATCTCGCGTGGGTGGCCTTTGCCACCGTCCTCAACGGCACGTTCTGGCGGCTGAACGCGGGTTGAGGACCGGCAGGGTTTGCGGACTGGCCCGTGATCCGCACAATCTGCTAGCGCGTTGGAAGGCCTTCACTAAGTTCCCGGCCATCCACATGCAGACGATCACCCTCGGGAGGAGCAGTTTGGTCACGAGCCGTCTCGCCTACGGCTGCTGGCGCATCTTCAGCATCAGCCACCCCGGCCAGGTCACGCCGGAACGTGAAGCGGGAGCGCGCCGGGCCGTCCTCGCGGCCTATGAAGCAGGCTATACATTGTTCGACCTCGCGGATGTCTATTCCGGCGGCGCGGCCGAGACCGCCTTCGGCAAGGTGCTGAAGGAAGTGCCCGGAATGCGGGAGAACATCGTGATCGCGTCCAAGTGCGCCGTGCGCAAGAAGGGCGATCCCGACAGCGAAGCCCCCTACCGCTACGACTTCAGCCGCGACTACATCGTGCGCGCCTGCGAAGGCTCGTTGACGCGCCTCGGCGTGGAGACCCTTGATCTCTTCCTGCTGCATCGTCCGGATTTCCTGATGGACCCGGCGGAGGTCGCGGCGGCGCTGTCGGAATTGCGCGCTGCGGGAAAGGTCCGCGAGTTCGGCGTCAGCAACTTCAGCCCGTCGCAGTTCGCGCTCCTGCAGAAGGCGTGTCCCTTCCCGCTCGTCGTGAACCAGGTCCAGATCAGTCTGCTGGCCCAGGCGTCGCTGACCGACGGCACGCTCGACCAGTGCCTGTCGGAACGTGTGACCCCGATGGCGTGGAGCCCGCTCAGCGGAGGCCGCCTGGTCGACGAATGGCCGGTGGACATAACGATGCCGGGCCATGCCCTGCGCATCGGCGTCCGGGAAACCCTCGAACGCCTCGGCCGCCGATACGGCGCGAGCCGCATGCAGATGGCGCTCGCGTGGTTGCTGAAACATCCGGCCGGCATCCAACCGATCGTCGGTTCAGCCAACCCGGACAACATCCGCGCCGCCGTGAAGTCGACCGAACTCAGCATCTCCCGCGAGGAGTGGTATGAGCTGCTGCAGACGGCGATGGGCGAGCGGTTGCCGTAACGGCCGGCAGCCGCGGACGAGCGGAGAAATTTCCCGCAAGTTGCCTCTACCTTCCGGCGAAACCTCTCGCTAGAACTTCCGCCGCATTGAACTCCGCGACCTCGAATCAGACTCCCGTCCAGCTCGGCTATTCCATGCCCGCCGAATGGGAACCCCACGTCGGCACCTGGCTTTCCTGGCCGCGTCCGGAAGGCATCAGCTTTCCCGACAAGTATGAGCCCGTGCCCGGCGTCTACGCCGAGTTCATCAAGGCGCTCGTCGAGGTCGAGGACGTGAACATCAACGTCTGGCATGCCGAGATGGAGCAGTGGGTTCGCGGCCTGCTCGCCACCCACAAGGTCCCGATGGCGCGCGTGCGCTTCCACCATTTCCCAACTTACGAACCATGGTGCCGCGACCACGGCCCCATTTTCCTTAAGCGCCGCAAGGACGGCCGCGACGAACGCGCCATCGTCGACTGGGGCTTCAACGCCTGGGGCGGCAAGTATCCGCCCTATGATCTCGACGACGCCGTTCCGCAACACGTCGCCAAGCTGCGCGGTCTGCCACTCTTCTCGCCCGGCATCGTCATGGAAGGCGGCTCCATCGAGGTCAACGGCCGCGGCACCCTGCTCACGACGGAAGCCTGTCTGCTAAACAAGAACCGCAATCCGCACCTGACCAGGGCGCAGATCGAGCAGTATCTGAAGGACCATCTCGGCGTGACCCACATCCTCTGGCTCGGCGACGGGATCGTGGGCGACGACACCGACGGCCACATCGACGACCTGTCGCGCTTCGTCAACCCGACGACCATCGTCACCGTCGTGGAGAAGGATTCGACGGATGAAAACTTCCCCATGCTGGACGAGAACCTGAAGCGTCTCCGCACGTTGAAGGATCAAGACGGACAGCCTTTCCGCATCGTCGAACTGCCGATGCCGCGGCTGATCGAATACGACGGCCAACGCCTGCCCGCCAGCTACGCCAACTTCTACATCGCCAACCAGCGCGTCATCGTCCCGACCTACCAGGATCCGCAGGACCAAGTCGCCCTCGACATCCTCCAGCGCGAGTTCCCCGACCGCCAAGTCGTCGGCATCGATTCCAGCGAGCTTATCTGGGGCCTCGGCAGCTTCCACTGCATCAGTCAGCAGGAGCCGGCCTGAACCGTCGTCCGGAAATGCCGGACTCGCCCTCTTGGCCGCGCGCCACGTCGGCCCAAGACCCATGGTGGACCCAAGGATCCTCCGCGGAAGACCGACGAAAAAAGATGCCCCAGCCCATTCGCCCAATGGGCCCCATGCCGCCTTCCCTCTCCACCAACCGGGAAGCCCGGCGCTCCGCCAATTTGCAGGCAGGTCGAAGTCACCCCGCGGACTGGCTCTATGGCTTCCCGGGAACTGACGACTGGGTCACCTCGGCGGTCTCACCACCCATCGCCGTCAATGCTTCCTGCAACGCGGAGCACATCTCCGCCGCCGAGCCGTATCGCAGGGAACGATCCCGCTGGCAGGCCTTGCCGACGACGGCGTTCAACAGGGTGAAACCGCGATGGCCCGTTCCTTCCAACCCGGCGGCCGGTCGTTCCGGAAAGAGGTTCGGCGTTTGTCCCGTGCTGATCACGTATAGCGTCAGCCCCAAGGCATAGATGTCGGCCTGGACCGTTCCCTGAGCTTCGGAATCGGGCGGCATATAGCCCGGGGTGCCGATCCGGGTGGCGAACTCGCCCGGCTGACGGGCCGCGGTAACCAGGCCCACGTCCGCAAGTTTGGGCCGGCCATCCACGAAGATGACGTTGGACGGTTTGATGTCGCGGTGGGTGAGTCCGTTCTGGTGGAGATAGGCCAGGGCGTCCGCCAACACGACGCCGATCCGCACACACTCGCTCACCGAAAGCCGGTTGCCCTCGGCCTGCCGACACAGGTTCACCAGATTCCAAGCCTCGTAGCTGGATGGATTCTGCTCCCAACCGGATACCCGCGAATCACCCAGCTCCATCACATAATAGAAAAAGCCTTCCGGGCGTTTCCGGCTGACATACTCCGTCCGGAGCAGCCCCGGATGCTTTTCCGAAACCGGCTTGAAACGTTGGATGCCCTCGAACTCCATTTCATAGGGGCGATCGTCCGAGAAGCTTGCCCGTGATACCACTTTCATCGCCTGCCATTGGCCGATCGCACTGCGCACCAGCCAGACCTCGCCATACGCGCCCTTCCCGAGGAGATGATGGCGCTCGTAATCCGGAATGACAGGATGCTCCTCGAGCGCGGTGGGCCTTTCCGACGCCGGCAAGACGGCCGTTCCGCCCGGGCCGATCTTGACGCCAGGAATTGCCAGCGAAGCCAGTCCCCAGGCCAGCGCCAACGGCAACTGCCCGCCGGCAATGATCAGCCAAGGAAACCAAAAGTTGGTGAAATGGCTCCAGGAAACCGCAGCCAGGGTCACCACCAAGGCAATCCCGACGGCGACACCGCAAGCGATCGCCGGCCGCATGCGGCACATGGAACCACCCAGCAACCCACCGGCGAGGACGAGCACCAGGGCCTCCACCCAGCCAGGCGGCCGCCGCAGCCAGTCGCCGTTCATCAGGTTGAGGAACTCCGTGGCCAGAATTTCCACCCCGCCCACGGCTTTTCCGTTCCAGCGCGTGTAAGGAGTGCGGAACTTGTCCACCTCAGGAAAAGCCGGATCATCGACCCTCTCGGGGACATTTCCGATAAAGACGATCTTGTCGCGGAAATAATCCCCTTCGACCGCGAGGGCCAGATCGTAGCTGATGGCCTTCCCGCCGCCACGCTCTCCGTAGTAGCGCAGCCATTGCTCTTGCTGCTGCTCTGGCAGTCGCGCGCCCGCCAGTTCGGCGGCCTTCCAAGGCAGGCTTTGATACCGTTCCTGCGGCGCCGGGAAGGGCCAGTGCCGTCGCGGGTTCCCGGCGGAGGTGGCGTCCACTTGGCAAATGCCCCAGTGGGTGGCGGCATCCAAAAAGATCTGGTGGGGAAGTTGCACCTCGTCACCCTCCCCGACCGGAAGAGTCCGGGCCGCTGTATCCGCCATCAGGACCACCCGGCCATGCCGGCGCATCGCGTCCGCCAGCGCGCGGTCGGCCGCGTCATCGTGGCGGTCCGCAAAGTGAACGTCGAATGCGACAAGGGAACACCCGTTCGACGCGAGTCTCTGCAGCATCTGCGCGTGGATCGAGCGATCCCATTTCCCGCGGGTCTGGTGCAGGTGGTCGTAGGCCGAGTTGTCCATCTGGATGAGGACGACCTGGTTCGTGATACGGCGCGAGCTGAAGCGGAACAGGTAGTCGTAGCTGGCTTCCACCCACGCGTCGCCGAGCGGCAGCGACCACAAAGCCAGGCCCCCAAGCACCGTCAGCACCGCACCCAGTGCGGGTTTGAAGAGGTGGTGGTGGGTGATGGCCTTGAGGTTCACTCTGGGTTCGCAGCGGATTCCGAGAGTTCGACCCTAGGGGAGACTCTTCGCGATGACAGCGATTTCCCTCCGCCCGGCGCGGGGATTCTCCCCTTGTCAGCGGTATGGAGGAGGCGCAGCTTTCGATAGCAGTAAGGAGTTCGCTGTAAACAACAAATCAAATGGTCGGAGGGAGATTATGAAACAATATGCACAACTAGTGCTCGTGCTGGGAATCGCACTCGTCGGATTGATGGCATCAGGCTGTCATTCCGTCTGCTATCAGAACAAAAAGGCGGGCATCGCACACATCACCTGCCAGCCCATGGACGTCGTCGCCGGTGAAGGCGAGAAGGCGGTGTTTGAAGTGCGGCTCAGGGATAAGGAAGCGAATTACCAGTGGTATCACAACGGCAACGCCGTCAGCGCCACCTACACCAGCGGCGGCAACTCGAACCGCCTGACCGTGCTCAAAGTAGGCCGCGAAACCTTGGGGGACTATTGGTGCGAGATCGACACCGACAAAGGCGAGCCCATCCGCACCCGCACCCGCATCGTCAGGCTCTACTCAGCCGCGCAGGTCATCGTGAAGGGGGATATCCCCCCTTCCCCCGGATCGCCGCCGCCGAACGCGGTGCCTGGGACCATCTGCGGCACAAACTACTGCGACTTTGCGGTCTTCCCGTTCAACGGCATCCCCTGGATGCCGGACCCCAACTCGATCAGATACGTGGCCAAGGTGAGGTTGAAAACGACGAACGCCACACCTCTGCCAAACACTGCCTATGAGCTGCGCCGCAAGTGGGGCCTAACCAACGCTGAATGCGCGACAAACATTGGAACCGACCAGAAAGGCGGGTCCTGCACGGTGGTCGGGCAGAAGTTCACGGTTTACCTAAGACCCCCGTTCTGTGATCGGAGCAACTTCCCCGTCTTCCTGGAAGTGGACTGGCAACAATGACGCGACTGCCCGGCCGGCTAAAAGCTTAGCCCAAGCCGCGTGTAAAACGTGCGCTCGCGAGCCAGATCGGGAGCGAGGTTGATCGGATGCAGCCGGTAGTCGCGGCCCTCGAGGTTGAGCACGCCCAACGTGAGTTCAACCCGACGGCGGGGCGAACGGTAGCCGGCTTGGAGATTGACCTGACAGAAGCGGTCGCCCGGCGTGCCCTCGAGGGTGCCGTGCAGTTCCTGCCCGCGCCAAACCGCCTCCGCCCCGGCGAAAAATCCACGAGGACTGCGGAACACTCCGTTGAGGGAGAGCGTCTGCAGCCAACCGCTCATCGTGCCGTTGGGGCCGAAGACGAGCGCGGGGTCGAGGTCCGGATAGTCGCGGGCCAAGCGGCCCCCCGATAACCGATAGCTCACCCCCGCACTGAAAGAATTCTTCAGCAACTGGCGCAGCGACACCTCGACCGAAGTTTCCTCGAAGCGCAACCGTTCCCTTGTTTGCTCGGGCATCGCCAGACTCATTTGAAAATCGCTCCGGAACGCACCCACCTCGTGGTCCGACGCGGAGCGGAGGAACTGGCCGGACAAGGCCACATAGGTGGCGGTGGGGAAGCGATGTTCGAGGGAAACGTCGGCAGTCTCGAAGCGGGCGCCCCCGATGTCCCCCGCCAGCGAGTTGGGGATCAGGTTGCGGAAGGTTTGCGCAAAGCCGGCCACCTGGGTCGGCTCGAGGCGCACGCTCTGGTCGAGATCGGCCCCACCGATGGACCGGGACCAGGCGGCGCGCACGGTGGAGCGCCCGGTGGGAGTCCAAAGCAGCGCGAGGTGCGGTGAAAGGCCGTGATCCGTCTCGCGCCCGTCCTGCACCGGAGCGAAGAGGGTGTTGCGCGCCCGCTCCTGGTAGTCGAACGAGAGGCCGCCGATCAACTGGAGCGAGTCCGTCACCCGCCAGTATTCGTAAAGGTAAGGGCTGATCCGCAGGGACGCGGTGGTGAAGGCTTGATCGGCGATGAGTGAGCCGTTCAAGAGGAAGTAGTCCTCCTGCCCTGCGGCATTGCCCGACACGATCGTCTGTCGGCTGATGAACTGGTTGCGGCCGCTCTGGGCGCGCAAGCCCGCGAGGGTCTGGACCTGGGGTCCGGGGATGAAATGCTGGACCTCGAACGAGACGAGGGTGAGCCGGCTTTGATACTCATGGGTCAGATCCACAGCCACCATGCCTTGGAAGACGCCGCCATCGTCCGCCAGCAGCAGGGTCGGGCCGTGGGGACTGCTATGGTTTTGGAACGAGTCGAGGTAGCTGGCGAGCGCGAGGGTTCGCTGCCCGGTGTCCCAGCGATGGTCCCACCCGACCAGCACCACCGGCTCCTGTCGCAGTTTCGTTTTGACGCCATCCACCGCCTGGTTGGGATCATATCGCCGGGTCAGGTCGGCGTTCTCCTGCCGATAGGTGAGCGCCTCCACGAACAGGCCGTCATCCGGGGTGATGAACTGCTTGAGGCGCGCGGAAAACAAACGCGCTTCCCGCTCGCGATGCGGTGTGTCGCCGGGATCGTAGTCGTATCCGGCCTCCAGCGCGTAGCTGGTGTTCCCAAGGGTTCCGAACTGGACGCCCTGCTGGCTCCAGGCGCCGCGGCTCAGATATTCAGTGCTGGAACTCAATCCAAAGGAATCACGTTCGAAGAGCCGGGTGTATTCCTGCTGCGAGACCGACTGGGCCAGGAGGCGGCCGTCCGCCGGCCCCAACAAACTCGCCAGAAGGTGTTCGCTGAAACCGGCCGACTCATAGCGCAGATCGTGGAGATTGTTGCGCCGGAGCTGCGCGTAGCTATCGGCCAAGAACAGGTGCGCCGAGAAGTCCGCGTAGTTGGCCGTCACGGCGCGCGACGCTTCGCGCAGGCCCACGTCCCCCAATCCGGCCTCGGCATAGATCCGCGCCAGATTCGCGCTGCGCACGGCGCGGTCCTGGTCCAGCAGGAGCCCCGACCGATAGACGCCGCGGTTGTCGTTCAATTCCTGCGACTTTTCCAGGTCCCGAATCGCCTCGTTGACGCGATTGTTTCGTTCGTTGTTCAGCGCCGAGTAGAGCCATCTCGTTGGATCCAACGGGTCGAGGGTCCGCGCGAGCGCGAGTTCCTTCCTCGCCCGATCGTCGTCGCCGGAATCGCTCCACGCCTTGCCCAGATAACTGCGCAACACGCCCCGCTGCGGTTCCAGCGCGGTTGCGACCAGCAGGTCGTCGCGGCCGGCCGCCGTGTCGCCGCGCCGAATGCGGCAGAGCCCGCGACCCACCCATGCGTTGGCCACCGAGGGATCGGACGCGATGGCCCGGTTGAACCAGTCGATCGCCTCTCCGATCCTGTTTTGCGCGGCCAGAAGAAATCCCTTCATTGCGAGCGCCTCGGCGTTCCTCGGTGCCAATGCGAGGCTCTTGTCCAACGCGTCGAGCGCATCGGCGGTGTGGCCGAAGCTGAACTCCAGTTCCGCCACGCGCGCCCAGGCGAAACCGGATTTCGTCGAAGCGGCGGCCGCCTGTTTCGCCAATAAGAGAGCGCCTTCCAGCGAAGCCCCGCGGACAGGAACCGACTGCCGGTGATACGACTCGGCGAGGAACTCGGTGGCGAGACGTGGACCGGGAAGAGGAGGCCTGGCCTCCCGTTTCACGGCGGAGATGAGATGGCGGAGCGACGCGGCCAGTCGATCAAAACGATTGGTGGCGTCGCCGGTCCGCCAGGCTGCGAGGGCCGATTCGGTCTGGTCCACCCGGCCTGCGGAGAGCAGCAGGGCCGCGTGATAGATCAGCTCCGAGTCGGAGCCGTGTTCTCGCCCGGCCGGATATTCGGCCAGGGCCGAGGTCAGGTCGCCCAAACGATAAGCCTCGAGAGATTTGCCCAGCGCCTGCTGCTCGCCCGGCGTGAGCTGGAGGTCCTGCAAATCGAGCACGGCCGGGTAATGGAAGAGCCATTGGAGGACGTTGTTGGCGATGAAGCCCGAGGATTGGACCGGCACCTGGCCGATCTCGGCCGTGGCCTGCTGGCCATTCAACAGATGCGCCCGGCCCTGCGCCGTGGCAAAGCTCACTTCTCCGTCGATGACCCAGATTGTCGTCCTTTCGCCGTCGCCGGTGCCCGCGACTTCCATGACAAATTCGGTTCCCTTGATTCCGGCGGTTGTCCCCCGTGTGATCACGCGGATGCGACCCGGCTTGTCGCGATGGAAGAAGGAGAGGATTCCCTGGAACAAGTGCAGGCCAGCTTGGCCGTCGGCCTGATCGGGTGGCAGGATCTCGATTTCCGTCAACGGTCCCAGCGGGACTTTGCTGTCCTTCGACAGCGCTATCACCACGAGGCTGTTGGTTCCAGTGCGGAGCCGGTCGGATGGGTAAAGGCGCTCGGATACATCCGTGGTCTTCACTCCTTTGGCCGCACCCGCGCGAAAGATCTCCAGCGTTCCCTTGATCGACACCAGTCGGATTTCGGATGTCTCCGCGGGAGTCTGCGCCGCCCGACCCACCGATGGCGGCCACAGCAACGCCAACACAATGAAGACGCTCGCCACCACAAACCGCGAAGCAATTGAAGGCTTTGGTTTCATGGAATGAATCCGCCG
>JAYUUX010000089.1:0-2033 GCA_043754645.1 Verrucomicrobiales bacterium
GCTGTTTCTGGCCGCCGGATAGCTGGGCCGGCTTGCGCCCTGCCATCCCGCCGATTTCGACCAACTCCATCGCGCGTTCGACCCGCGGCGCGATCTCGCCGGGCGACAGGCCCTTCATCCTCAGACCAAACGACACGTTGTCGCGCACAGTGAGATGCGGAAAGAGCGCGTAGGACTGGAAGACCGTGTTGACCGGACGTTTGTTCGCAGGGATCGCCAGCATCTCCTCGCCGTCGATCGAGAGGCTGCCTGCATCGGCTGAATCAAGCCCGGCAATGATCCGAAGCAACGTCGTCTTGCCGCAGCCGGAAGGGCCGAGAAGCGAAAAGAACTCGCCCGCCCGGACAGAAACCGAAACACCGTCCAACGCGCGAAAGGCGCCGAAAGCCCGGACCAGTCCAACGCCCTCAATGCCGGCGCCCAGATGATCGGATGGTTTTCGCGAAGCGGTGGCCTCGGGGACTTTCTGCACGGGACAAGCTGCTAACAGACGAACGCCGCGGGCTCAATTGCGCGTTCGCTTCAGGCCAAGATTTGTCGACGCCTCACTTCGGAGCCGGAAGCGGCACCAGCACACGGAGCCGCTTCGGCAACAGCCGGAATGTCGCCGGCAATGTGCCCACCAGTTCCCCGTCCAACTCGAGCGGTTCATCCGGAACGCCCTCGAAACGCATCTCGTGCGACTGATGGTATCGCAGGCCGCCGGACGGCTTCCGGGTCTTTGAGAACAGCTGCACCGCGTAGTAGGGAAGCCTCCATACGGATGCCGGCTGGAGCGTCAGCAGATCAAGCCGACCATCGTCGATGGTCGCGTTCCAGAAGACCGCGATGCTTCCGCCGTAGAGCTGGCCATTGCCGATCAATGCCTGGCCGCAGGCGAACCTTTCGCCGTCGACGACTACATGGACGGGCGGGCGCCGACCCAAGAGCGCCTTCAGGCCCGCCCAGACGTAGGCCCCGGAGCGAAGCCTCTTCTTCAGTTCCCAGCTCACTCCCGCGACGGCGCGTGCATCCACCCCGGCGCCGGCCATCTGGATGAAGAAACGCCGTTCCCGGCCTGTGGGTGTCTCAAACTCGGCTTCCGGCAAGTCGATCAACCGCTCGCCGACACCACGCTTCAGCGCGTTCCAGCACGATTCGATGCCGAGCGGCAGACGCAACTCGCGGGCGAAGACGTTCATCGTGCCCATCGGAAGCACCGCGAGGCGCGCGCGCTCGAACCCATTCTCAGCGTCGCCGATGCCGTTGAGCACCTCGTTCACGGTGCCGTCGCCGCCGGCCGCGAAGATGGTTTCGAATCCTTCCTCCACCGCCTGCTTCGCGCAGATGCGCGCCGTGCCGGCGGCCCAAGTCGGTTTGAGGGCGATGCCGGCGCAGAGTTCCGCAAGGCGGCGGTTCAGCGAACCGGCCTTCGCGCCACGGGCGGCGGGATTGAAGATGACGCAGGCCGTTTCCGGCCGGAGTTGGGACGACACGTTGGCGGCTCAGACCGCGAGCACCCGGTTCACGTCGATCCGACGAGGCTCAAGCCTCAAAGGAAAGGCCGCGGGTTGCGGACTGGCCTCGTGGAGGTAATCCCTGAAGAGCGTGATGGCAACATTCCGGTTGTCGCGGATGCACTGCTTGATGGCCGCCGGGTCCTTCTCGCAGTGGAGCAGAGTCTTCCAGGAATTGATGTGCTTGGGCTTGTGGAAGTCGCTGTTGGCGACGAACGGAAGCTGTTTCAGGCCGACGGGCGTGAAGATGTTGTTGCGGTTCGCGATCTCCCAGGCATCGAGCAGCGGCACGAAGGTTTCCTGGTTCTCCCAGAGATAGAGCGTGTCCTTGCCCCACTCGCTTTTCATGACGTGCGGATGCGAGGCGATGGCCAACCCGCCCTGCGAATGGATCTTGGCAATCGTCTCCTCAAGGTCGAGCGCTGGATCGATCTTGTCCTGCAGATCCACACCGAGAAGGTGCGCCGACGATTTCCGGCTCAGTCCATCCTTGTTGAACTCGATGCCGGTCATGACATGCATCCCGTAGCGACGGAG
>JAYUUX010000090.1:0-3006 GCA_043754645.1 Verrucomicrobiales bacterium
TCGGCCGGCAGCAACCCCAGCACGTCGGCATCGAACCGAAGACGCGACGCGCCCCCCACCACGACGGCGAGCACGGCCAATCCCCAGATCCATGTCGACCAGCGGCGGCTCACGGGTTTCCCGGGCCCTCCAGCATTTCTCCGGTCCGGGGGTGGACGACGACCCACCCGCCGGTTGCAAGGTTCGTCAGAACCCAGGGCGGCGACATCGATGTCGGCGGGATCGAACGGAGTTGGAACCAGGCGACGGACGACGGCGGCGAACCGCGCCCACCGAAAGTTCCCGAGCGGAGCGACGAACTGATCCGCCAGCCAACGGCGGACTGTTGCGCACCGACGACCGGCAGACCGCCTTTGCTGAACTGGATGAAACGCGATCCGTCTTCATGCGATCCGAGGAGCAGTTCGCCGGTCAACTCCGGCGACTTGGTCGACGGACGCCAAACCACCGGCGTCTCGCTGGAACGCCAACCCGGCGAGGTCAGCGCGACGGGGGCAATATCCGGAGCGAAACAGCCCGAGCCGAGTCCCGCGACGATCGAGATCGCAACCGCGCCGATCAAAGACCTGCTCCCGATCCGGATTCTTCCCGTCATTGCGGCCGCCCTTCGGGCAAGGGCACCCGTCCGACATCGTCCGGGGCAGTTTCCGCGGCCGCCATCGGAGCGAACGAAATCCGGGGAACCAGGGGCCATTTGCTTTGCAGTTGGACGATCCAGAAGAAGACCCGCAACCGGAGCCGCATGCCGACACCTCCCTCCAGCTCGCCCGCCAGGATCGCATTGACGGCCGCAGGCAGGTTCCACCGGGCGCGGGGTTCCAGGAACACCTCCATGAACGGCGTCGTGTAGAAGCGCTCCACCATCTCCCAGTAGACCGTCATGGCCGACCGCACCCGTTTCTCGTAGGCCAAGAGCCGCGCCGATCCGTCATCGTCCGCGTCGAGGGATTTCACCACCGCCTGCGCGGCCAGCTTCCCGGAAAGCATCGCAAGATAGACCCCCGCCGAGAAGATCGGGTCCATGAACCCGGCGGCATCGCCGACCCGGAGAAGCCGCGGCCCCACCAGACGACGGTTGCGGTAGGAGAAGTCGCCGGTGGTCTGGATTTCGCCAACGAGCACGGCGTCCTTCATCCGGTCGCGCAGAGGGGGACTAGCCCGGACCCACGACCAGAACACTTCGGCCGGCGGGAGCTTCGCAGCCGAGAATTCGTCCCGGTCGATGACGCAGCCCACGGAGATTTTTTCTTCCGAGATGGGGATCAACCAGAACCATTTGTTCTCCAGCCGGACAATCACGGTGTCGCCGCCCTTCGGCCCGGCATCCCGGACGACTCCCTTGAAGTGCCCGAATACCGCGACCTTCTTCAGGCGAGGATGGACCTCGCGGATCTTCTCCTGGTTTCCCGTCAGGTTCCCGCGGCCACTGGCATCGACCAGGAATCGGGCGCGCAGGCCATGGCTCCCGCCCTGGGGATCGCGCGCGACGACATCCACACCGTCGGTTCGATTCGTGAAACGCTCGACAGTCCACCCCTCGCGGACGTCCGCGCCCGCAGTCCTCGCGTGCTTCAGCAGCAGGTCGTCGAACACCGCCCGCTCGACCTGGAACGCCTCCGTGTGCCGCGTGAACTTGCCCTCCTTGAAGACGAAGCCCGTCGCCTTCGAACCGTTGCCCAGATGGAACTGCGCCCCGAACTTCCTGATGAAGCCATGCGCTTCCAGCGTCGGCAGAACGCCCATCTCGGCAAGGATCGCGCTGTTGTAGGGCAGCAGCGATTCGCCGATATGGAACCGGGGAAAGACCTCCTTCTCCAGCACGAGCACCCGCTTGCCGGCCTTTGAAAGGAACGTCGAGACCGCGCTCCCCCCTGGGCCGCCGCCGATGACAATGACATCCCAAGCCGTCTCGCTCATCCACCGACAATCCCAGCGATCGGCCGGAATTCAATGCCGCCGGGATCAATCTTGAACACCGTTCAAGCCCGCCGGATCACGATCGCCAGCACTCCAAGACCATCCCCCCGCATTCGGGCCCGTGTGGATTGGAGGCTTGTGAGCGGCTCAGCGGGAGCCGAAAAAGGCCTGCTCAATCAAGGCCGCACCCAGCGCCCGGAGGTGGCGCCGGATGTCGATACACCAGCGGTCGTCGGATCGCCTGCATGGATCCCGGGCCACCGGAGTGGCGTGGAGGTTCCACGTTCGTTGAGGCCAAATTGCCAGCCGCCGTCCACCCGCGCAGTGGATCGCAAGGTCGCTTTCGAAAGCAGTTGCTGCCCTGCCGTGCTCAACACCGCGGGGAGGCTTTACTTTCGGGCCCGGCGCCGGTAGCACGATTGGCGTGAGAAACAAGGGGTCGAACCACCTCCCATGGGGCCGAAAGCCGGCATGGTTCGCCGCATTGTTTCTCATGGTTGGGGTGGCGGGCGCCGCCGGCATACCACCCGCGTCCAAAGCGCAGCGCGCGCTTGGCAGCGACGATCCCATCCGCACCGCCGACGGTCTGGAAAAGGCGGTGGACCGCTTCAGAAAAGCGGGCGACACCAACGCCGAAGTGCGGACGGCGGTCTCTCTTGCCGGCGCCTACCAGACGCTGGGACAGCATCGGCGCGCCGTGCAGGTTCTCGAAAGCGCTCTTGGACGCGCGGAGAAATCGGGCGGCAGCGCCGACATTCCCATGGTGAAGCACCAGCTTGGAGCCGCGCTGGTGATGACGCTGGAGTTCGATCGGGCGACCGGCCTCCTGGCGGAAGCGCTGGTCGCCGCGCGGGTGAGGAGAGACGAGGCGTCGACCGCGGCAATCCTGAACGACTTGGGCAACTCGCAAGCCGCCAAGCAAAGAAACGCGGATGCCTTGGCGAGCTACCGCGAAAGCAGCGAAATCGCCCGCAGGAGCGGCAACCCGTCCCTCTCCGCGCGCGCTCTCGGAAACGCGGCGTCCACGGCGGCCCGGATGGGCGACCCGGCGGCGGCCGACGAGTTGAACGCGAAGGCGATCGACGCGAT
>JAYUUX010000091.1:0-1671 GCA_043754645.1 Verrucomicrobiales bacterium
CGGGGCCGGGGCTGCACCACCAAGGTCTGGAAGCGGCGGAGCCTTCGGCTTGAGCGCGTCGCCCAGCGGAGTCACTGCGGCCGCACCGCTCGGTGGATCGATGTTCTTGGGATTCACCGGCGGCGGCGTGAAAGTGCCAGTGCGAAGAATGTCTTCAACTTGGCCGCCATCGAGCGTTTCGTATTCGAGAAGCGCGTTCGCGATCATCTCCAGCTTGTCACGGTTCGTCTCGATGAGCTGCTTCGCGCGATTGTAGGCCTCGGTGATGATCCGACGAACTTCCTCGTCAATCTCCTGGGCGGTCTTCTCGCTGTAGTCCTTCTTCGCCGCGAAATCACGGCCGAGGAACACGTTATCATTGTCCGATCCGTATTGAACCATGCCCACCTTGTCGCTCATGCCCCATTGGCAAACCATGTTGCGGGCGAGATGGGTGGCTTGATTGATGTCGCCAGAAGCACCGGTGGAGATGTCGCCGGAGACAAGCTCTTCGGCGATGCGACCGGCCATCGCCATGGCGATCTCGTCGTGCATCTGGAGGCGGCCGTAGTTGAGTTGATCCTCCTTCGGAAGCGACCAAGTCGAACCCAGGGACTGCCCACGAGGAATGATCGTGACCTTGTGCAACGGATGCGTGTGTTTGAGCATCACGTTGACCAAGGCATGCCCGGCCTCATGCCAGGCGGTCAGCTTCTTGTTGTCGTCGGACATCGCGAGACTGCGACGTTCGCGTCCCCAGCGGACTTTGACGCGGGCCTCCTCGAGGTCGACCATACCGATCATCTTCTTGCCCGCCCGCGCTGCCAACAAAGCGGCTTCGTTCAGCAGGTTGGCCAGATCGGCACCCGAGTAACCCGGCGTCGCCCGGGCGATCACGGACAGATCGGAATTCGGGTCCAGCTTCACGTTCTTCGCGTGAACTTTGAGGATGCCTTCGCGGCCGCGGACATCGGGAAGATTGACGACGACCTGACGATCGAAACGGCCGGGACGCAGAAGTGCGGGATCCAGGACGTCCGGACGGTTGGTCGCAGCGATGATGATGATGCCTTCTTGCGTGTCGAACCCGTCCATCTCTACCAAGAGCGCATTCAAGGTCTGCTCGCGCTCGTCATTGCCACCACCAAAACCATGGCCACGGCTTCGGCCCACCGCGTCGATTTCGTCGATGAAAATAAGGCAAGGAGTGGACTTCCGGGCTTGTTCAAACATGTCCCGAACCCGGCTAGCGCCAACGCCCACAAACATCTCCACGAAATCGGAGCCACTGATGCTGAAGAAGGCCGCGTCCGCTTCGCCGGCGATGGCCTTCGCCAGAAGCGTTTTGCCCGTTCCAGGAGGCCCAACCATCAAGATGCCCTTGGGAATTCGCCCGCCGAGCTTTTGAAACTTCTTGGGATCCTTCAGGAAGTCGACCAACTCGGAGACTTCTTCCTTGGCCTCCTCAACGCCGGCGACGTCCTTGAAAGTGATCTTGTTCTTATCCTTGGTCAGCATCTTCGCCTTGCTCTTGCCAAAGCTCATGGCGCCCTTGCCTGCCATCTTGATCTGCCGGATGAAGAAGAAATAGATGATCACCGCGATGATGAGGAACGGGAGGAGCAGATTGACCAACCCAAGTAGGAAGACATTCGGCTCGACGACTTCAAACTTGCCGGAATTCAACAGCTT
>JAYUUX010000092.1:0-3000 GCA_043754645.1 Verrucomicrobiales bacterium
GTGTTGCAACCGGGCGATGTGTTTCCGCTGAAGCAGACGGCGGGCACGGCCGCCTTGGAGCTTCGCAGTGTCGGCAACAACCAGAAGTTCATGGCCGCGAAGGATGGGGCGAAATCGGCCGTCGATTGCGCCGCAGTTCCGGCCAAGGCCAAGGACATGTCCGACAACGCGAACAGCGTGGTCTCGCTCCTGAGCTTCGGCAGCTTCCGCTACTTCAACGGCGGCGACCTGACGTGGAACGTCGAGAAGGAACTCGTCTGTCCGGTCAACCGCGTCGGCGAGGTCGACGTCTACCAGGTCAACCACCACGGCCTCGACGTCAGCAACAACCCGCTCCTCGTCCAGTCGCTCGCGCCCACCGTGGCGATGATGAACAACGGCCCACGCAAGGGCACGATGCCCGAGGTGCTTTCAACCCTGCGTGGGACCAAGTCGATCAAGGTGATCTACCAGGTCCACAAGAACGTCCGTGCCGGCGCCAACGAGTCCAACACGGCCGACGAGTTCATCGCCAACGCGGACGAGAAGTGCGCCGCCAATTTCCTCAAACTCAGCGTCTCGCCCGACGGCAACAGCTACACGGTCTCGATCCCGTCGTCGGGCCATTCGAAGAAGTTCGAGACCCGGAACAAGTAATCGGCACGGGGGCAATCCCGTTCCTTAAGGGCCGTCCTTGAACCGGTTCTTGGGCTGTGAATAACTTCTTCTCGCCCTGATCCGCGGAGACGCCTATCACCTGAGCGTCAGGTGATAGCAATGATCTCGGAGGTTCAATCCAACACGTCCTGCAGCTCCGGCTCGGCCCATGATCCCGTGGGCTTGGAGGTCCTGTGCTCGTGGTGCCTCCGGGTTCGCGGTTACGATGGCGTTTGGGTAGGGGCCGAGTCGAATCCGGCGCGGGACCGCTTCGGCCACTACTCCCACGGCATCTGTCCGGTATGCCTCGAACGGCATTTCAAGGAGTTGGCACTCATCGTTTCTGCCACCGCGGCTGATCGGGCGGCGGAAAGGGCGGCATTCGGACTTGAAGTGGTCGCGCCGACTGCTGCTCCTGACCGGGGAACTGTCGCTCCCGAAACAGTCCGGACGACCGTTGATCAAACAGTGCTGGCAACTCAGTCCACTCTGTCGAACGTGGTTGGATGACCCGTCCGTCCGAACCACGGTTCTGTCCGGTGCGTTTCTCCCGCAAACCCGCGTAAGTCGCACGGCGTCCCGGCTAAGGATCGACGAGCAGCCTCAGTTGTCGGGCCTCGAATTGTTTCAGCCGTTTCCCAAGCATCGCAGCCACCTCCGGCAGCTTGGCGCCCGTTGCGGAGGCAATGCTCTGCCGGGTGCCGTCGATGGCTTCATCCCAGCGGGCGTTCGAGGCGAGTGCCAATAGGAAGGACTCCGCCGCGTCGAAGCTCCGGCCGTTGGTCAATTCCATCGCCTGCTCGGCGAGTTCCAGGGCCTTCGCGGGTTGGCGCTTCTTCGGATCCGGGTGCGCTGCCAAGAGCCGGGCCAGCCGGACGAGCGGTTCGGGTCGTTGGGCCGAGAAACGGATCGAGGCCGTGAATTCCTCGATGGCCTCGTCGTGTCGGCCCGCGATCTCGCAGGCGTTGCCGAGGAGGAACCGTGCTTCGCCCGACTCGGGTTCCATCGCCTTGACCCTGCGTAGGGTCTCGACGGCTTCAGCCGTCGTGCCGGCCTGCTGCTGCCAATTGGCCAACTGCTTGAGCACGGCCGTGTCGGTCGGGCGTTCCAGGGCGAGTTTTTCGTAGCGCTTCAACTCGGCGCGGATGCTCCAGAGGCCGTAGTCGGTCCGCAGTTTCGGCAGATCCCCGTCGCGCGCGGGCAGAAGTTGCAGGAGAAGTTCCGCCATCTCGTCCGACGCGTTCCGGCCATAGGCGATCTCGCGTGGTGGCTTGTTCGGGTTGCGCGGATTGGTGGCGGAATTGTCGAAGCGATACCGGAAGGAAAAGCTGCTCCCGGCCGCGATGCGGAGCGGCGACTTGAGCCGGTATTCGTCCTGCCAGTTGAAGTCCCAGTCGGGAATTCGCATGAGCCGCTGGACCGAGCCGTCCGGGCGCTTCAGCTCGATCTCCATCTCCCGGGCCAGGAAATGGGCGTGGGGATAGAGCGAAAGCAGGTCGGCGTCGACCGGAACGGTGTATTGCGAGCGGGCGATCACGTTGGTGGAACCCGCGGGAAGGACGACGTCCTTGTCACGGAGCACGACCGCGTAGGTCCGGCGCGTGGCGGGCTTGTCGCTGAAGAACAACCCGACCTTGGCGCGGATCGTTTCGGGTTTACCGGTCTTCTTCAGGTGCAGTTGCAACACGAGGTCGGAGCCCGGATCCAGGCGCCAGCAGAGTTCGGGCGGGAGCGGGACGGGAATCTTGCCGGGCGTCCATCCGAGGAAGTGCCCGTCCGGCAGCTGGGCCTGGCCGGCCGACATGAATCCGCTGAAGCCCGGTTCCGGATCACGCGCATCGAGCTGGCGCGCGGACGAAGTCCGATCCACCAGCATGACGGCGTGGTGCACGACCCGCGGATTGTCCGGCAGCAGTTCGACGGCGCGGACTTGTCGGACGGCGTCGCCCGGAATCGGGATGACGAAGTGCCGGTAGACATCCGGTCCATCCGCCGGAAGCGCGTAGGACCCGGTCGTCTCGACGATGAGGTCGGGTTTCCCGAGGAACCACTCCCCGGAGAACCTGGGCTTCGGTGGGAGATCTTTGGCTTCGCCTTCTGGCGTTCCGGCGGCGACCCATTTCTGGATCACATCGATCTGCGCCTCCGAAAGTCCGCGTTGCCCGTGGAATTCGACTGCGCCCTTTTCCGCGAGCCACGGCGGCATGGAACGGCTTTGGGTGACCTCCGCGAAGGTCTTCGCCTTCCGTTTGGCATCGTCGAAGGACAGGAGGCTGAAGGGAGCCGCCTGGCCGGGATGATGGCATGGGGCGCAGTGCGCGAAGAGGATGGGGGCGATGTCGCGGTTGAACGTCGGGGCGCCGG
>JAYUUX010000093.1:0-4496 GCA_043754645.1 Verrucomicrobiales bacterium
CCGTCAATGTCGGCGGCATCAAGATGAAGGCGCAGGTCCAGATGGCCGGTGTCGTCGTCGGGCATGTGAACTCGATCGAACTGGCCGGTGACGGGAAGACCGTCTCGATCGAAATCGGCATCGAGAAGAAGTTCCTCGTCTACGGCGACGCCGTCTTCGGGATCGACGCGTCGGGGTTCCTCGGCGACCAGTTCGTTTCGATCAAACCGACCGGCAACGCCAAGCCGCTCCTCAAGGACGGCGACACCGTGACCTGCGATGAACCCTTCAATCTCCAGGACACGGCGAAGGCGGCCTCCGGCTTCATCAAACGCCTCGATGCCACGGCGACCCGGCTGAACGACGCGATTACCCGGGTCGACGAGATGGTGCTGAACCGCGAGACCCTGACCAACATCGCCGTCACGCTGCACAATCTCCGGACCGTATCCGACCGTGCCGTGTTGGCGATGGACGGGGTCGACTCCATCATCCAGACCAACCGCGGGCCCATCGCGCTCGCCATCACGAATCTCCTGACGTTCAGCACGGAGCTGAACAAGGTGATCGGTCGGCTGGATTCGGTGGTCGCGACCAATGCCATGGCGGTCAACGCGACGATGACCAACTTCCACGCCACCAGCGACACGCTTCGTGAGATCGTCTCCGGTATCCAGCAGGGGCAGGGGACGGTCGGAGGCCTGCTCAAGGATCCCGCGTTGAAGGAACAGTTGAGCCAGGTGGCCAGCAACCTCGTGATCCTGTCGGGCAACCTCAGCCGCTACGGCATCCTCTACAAACCGCCCGAGGCGCGCGCGCGCCAGACGACCGGCAGCTTCAACTATCCGATCAAGTCGATCCGCTGAACCGGTCCGCCCCTTCAGCCCTGTTCGCCGACGTCCGACTAAGTCTCGGACGATGAACACCTGGGTCATCCGTGTCTTTTTCATGCTCCTGTGCACCGCCGCCGGCTTCAGCATCAGCCAGGTGCGCCCCGATCTTTTGGATCATCCCGGCCGGGCCTGCCTGATCGGTTTCGGATTCGCCGGTGTCCTGGTGGCGATCGACGAGATGCTGAAGGGCTTTTCGATCCGGGCCTTTTCGGCTGCGACTGCCGGGCTTGCCGTCGGAACGTTGATGGCTTGGGTAGTGGATCGTTCCGGGCTGTTTGATTTCGCGGCCGAGGAGGTTCGTTGGCTCATCCGCCTCGGGCTGTTCCTGGCTTTCTCCTACCTCGGCATGGTCGTGGCCATGCGGAGCAACAAGGAGGACTTCAGCCTCATCGTGCCCTATGTCCGGCTCGCATCGCAGACCAAGCCGGACAACCTGTTCGTGATCGACACCAGCGCGGTCATCGATGGCCGCATCGCCGGGTTGGTCGAACTCAACCTGGTCGAAGGCAAGTTGATCGTCCCGCGGTTTGTCCTCCGCGAACTCCATCAGTTGGCCGATTCCGCGGACGAGGCGAAACGGGCACGCGGCCGGCGCGGATTGGAACTCCTCCAGAAGCTGCAGACCTATCCGAAGACCGAGGTGAAGATCCATGAGGCCGACTTCCCGGGCGAGACTGAGGTGGACGCAAAGCTGGTCCTCCTCGCGACGGCCCTGTCGGCCCGGCTTGTGACGAATGATTCCAGCCTCGCCCGCGTCGCGTCGCTCCAGTCGATCAAGGTGATCAACGTCGCGGAAATGGGGGCTTTGCTGAAGGCCCTTGTCCTCCCCGGCGACACCATGAGCCTTCGCATCTCCCGCGAAGGCCGCGAACGGGGCCAGGGCGTGGGGTATCTGGCGGACGGAACGATGGTCGTCGTCAACGGAGCCGGCGGCAGCGTCGGGGAAACGCTTCCGGTGCGCGTCGGGAACCTGACCCAGACCGGCGCGGGCATGATGATCTTTGCCGAGAAGGTTGCGTGAATCGCGACGGTGGGCACATTGCCCCCATGGAACTCCGAACCATCTACACCACCTTCAGCTCGGCGGACGCCAACCTGCTTCGCGGTCGCCTTGAGGTCGGCGGATTCGACGCCTTCGTCCATGGCGAATTTGCCGGCATGAACCTCGAGGGATACACCTCCGCCGCCGGCGGCATCCGTCTCCAAGTGCCGGAGGACCAGGTGGAGGAAGCACGTGCGCTGATCGAGGCCGAACTCAAGGCGCGGGACGAAGGATCTGAAACCAAGGCCTGAAGGTTGGTTCGCTCTTCTTCCTCAAACTCCCTCTCGGTCTCGACCTCCTTCTCCTTCTCGCGTTTTGTCCCCGAGGCCATCGAGAACGAGAGGGAGAACGAGAATGATCGAAGAGCAGGAAACAAAGTCTGCCTCGTCTCAATCGACCCCCATTCATGCCTCACTGCCCCCGATGATGAGTGCCACGTTGCGCCGCGCGCTTGACCGCCTGTCACTCCAACTCGCCCCCGGCGAGCTGGTGACGGACGAATCGACTCTGCAGAGATTCTCGGGCGACAAGTGGTTCGCCACGGCCCGGCCCGATGCGGCGGCGTTGGCCACCTCGACCGAGTCCGTCTCGAAGATCCTCGCCTTCGCCCACCAGCACCGCATCTCCGTGACGCCGCGCGGAGCCGGCTACGGCTACGTGGGTGGCTGCGTGCCAGTCCAGGGCGGCATCGTCCTGTCGGTCGAAAAGATGAACCGCATCCTCGCCCTCGACGACCGCGACTTCGTGGCCGTCGTGCAACCGGGCGTCATCACCGCGACGCTCCAGAAAGCGGTGGAGAAGAAACGTCTGTTCTATCCGCCGGATCCCGCGAGCCGGGCCGACTGTTCGCTCGGCGGCAACATCGCCACCAACGCCGGCGGACCACGTTGCCTCAAATACGGCGTCACCCGCGACTACGTGCTCGGTCTGGAGGTCGTGCTGGCCGACGGCACCGTCACGCGCCTCGGCGGCCGCGCGCACAAGAACAAGACCGGCTTCGATCTCCACCGCCTCTTCGTCGGCAGCGAAGGCATGCTTGGAATCGTCACCGAAGCCACGCTCAAGCTTCTTCCCTTGCCGCCGTATCGCGCGCTGCTCGGCGTCGGCTTCGACACCATGCGCGGCTGCACACGCGCCATCCGGGAGATATTCAAGGCGGGCTTCCTGCCCTGCGCGCTTGAGATGGCCGACCAGTTCACCCTCGCCGCCGCCCGCAAACGCACCGGCAGCAAACGCCTCGAGGGCGCGAACGCCATGCTCTTCGTCGAACTCGACGGACAGGAACGTTCGGTTCGTGGCGAGTTGAAGGATCTGGAGAAGCTGATGAAGCCGCTCAAGCCGGTCTTCGTGGATCGCGCATTTGGCGGAGCCGAGGTGGAGAAGCTCTGGGGCCTGCGCCGTGAGTTCTCCTATTCCCTGCGCGACACCGGCCTGACGAAGCTGAATGAGGACATCGTCGTCCCGCGCGGCAAGCTGGAGGACCTCGTCGCTTTTGCGGAAGGCCTCCAGAAAAAGCACGGGCTGCCCGTCGCGTGTTTCGGCCACGCCGGCGACGGCAACATCCATGTGAACGTCATGGTGGACTTCACCCAGCCCGACGCAAAGGAACGGAGCGAGGCCGCCGTCGACGAGCTCTTCCGGCAGATCGTCGCCTGGGGTGGTGCGGTGACCGGCGAACACGGCATCGGCCTGGCCAAGAAACCCTGGTGGCCGATCGCCGCCGACGAATCCGTCCGCGCCCTGCACCAGACGGTGAAGAACGCGCTCGATCCGCTGCGTTTGCTGAATCCCGGAAAGTTCCTCGGATAATCACGACCACTCAGGTGGAGCCAGTCGCGCTGCAAATGGCCGACGAGCCGCAGCGCGACTTGGCCCGCCTCAGAGTCATTTGTTCACCGTCGGAGGAGCGCAGACTGCTTCGTTGAGCGTGATCGGTTGTGAACCGAGCGGCAGTCCGAGGAAGTAGGCCCGGTAGAGCAGCCAGTAGGCGAAGGGCATGTTCACCTCCGTCTGGGGGACGGCCAGGTAGGAGCCGAAGCCGCAGGAACTCGGGGCCGGGTCGATGATGCCGACGGTGTCGTTGTCGACATGGTAGACGCGGTTGCCGTGCCAGTGCGCGTCGGCGCAGTTGTCGGGATAGGCCAGGCGGAACTGCATCATCGGGTAGGCCTTGCCTCCGATCACGAGGCACCGGACGGGGACGTAGAAGTTGCCGTTTGAATCGATGTTGATCGGCGGGTTCAACAGGCGCTTCACGTCGGGGATGATCACCGTCTGGTAGGCGGCGAGGAACACGTTGTTCTGGTAGATCCGGTAGGCGAGCGGGTTGTTGGAAAAGGTCGCCACCGTGCCGAGGAAGGCCGAGGTGAGCGGGTCCATCGTGGCGCCGATCATGATCGACGCGGCCAGGCCCGCCGGGTTGTCGAGGGTGAAGCGGTCCCGGAGACTGTTACGATCGTTCCATGCCGGATACAGCGTGCGCTTCACTCCCGGCGATAGGTAGTAGTAGTCCATCACCCCCACCGATGCGGAAGAAAGTGCCAGCGCGCGCCAGACGTAGAAGCTCAGGATCGGCTCCGGCA
>JAYUUX010000094.1:0-15258 GCA_043754645.1 Verrucomicrobiales bacterium
AGACGGATTCCGCGGGCAACTTCTACTACGTCGATCCGAAGGGCGCTCACCGCGTGTCGCCGGACGGCAGGAAGCTGGAGACGATCGCGACGGGCTTTCGCAATCCCAACGGCATGGGCGTCCGGCCGGACGGGGCGGTCATCACGGTCGCGCCGCAGCAGGGGACTTGGACGCCTTCCTCGTTGATCGCGGAGGTCAAGGCCGGCGGTTACTACGGGTTCGGAGGGCCCAAGGTCACCGAGTCACGGCCCTTGGGCTACGACGCGCCGCTCTGCTGGCTGCCACATGGGGTGGACAATTCCAGCGGCGGGCAGGCGTGGATCCCCGAGGGTCGGTGGGGGGCTCTCGGTGGTCAGATGATCCATTTGTCGTGGGGCCGGTGTTTCCCGATGGTTGTCCTGCGTGATACGGCCGGTCCTGTGGTGCAAGGGGCCGCAATGGCCTTGCCGGCGAAGTTCCTCTCCGGTCCGAACCGGGCGACGTGGTCGGAACGCGACCAGTCCCTTTACGTAGCCGGAAGCACTGGGTGGCAGACGAGCGCGGTGAAGGACGGGGCGCTTCAACGCATCCGCTGGACAGGGAAGACCGGGGCCTGGCCGATCGGTTGGACGGCACGAAAGGATGGGATCGAGCTGAAGTTCTCGGCTCCGCTGCGCCGGGAAACGGCGGAAGATGCCGGCAGCTACGGTCTGAAGTGGTGGAACTACCGCTACGCGTCGGAGTATGGCTCCAAGGACTGGTCTGTGGCCACGCCCGATCGCGAAGGCCGCGACGAGGTGCCGATCACTTCCGTCAAACTTTCGCCCGACGGATCCACCGTCTTCCTGGCGATCCCGGGGATGCGCCCGGTCATGCAATTTGAGCTCAAGTGGAACTTGGACGACGCAGCAGGCAAGGCGGCACCCGGAACCGTCTATGGCACGATCAACGCACTTCGGTAGTTCCGCCGAGGTCCCGTTGCCGAGGTGATAGGGCGCCAAAGTCGGTTTTCCAGCGCCTTCCCCAATTCATCCGGTTGGTTGGAATCCCACAGCGCAACCTATTGTGGTGGCGGGGTAAAAAGGCATTGTGCCGGGAGCCCTCGTTTCATACGATTTCGCGTCCTGAATGACGGACTTTTCGGCAGGGTTTTCCTGTCGGTTTCCCGTCCCGCCGACACGATCCGAAATGAGCGACGAAGCACCGAAAAACGAGATCATCAACGAGGTCTATGATGGCTCCAAGATCAGCACCCTCGAAGGCCTTGAAGCGGTCCGGAAAAAGCCCGGCATGTATATCGGCGGCACGGACGAGCGCGCCCTCCACCACTGCGTGTCCGAGGTGCTGGACAACTCCGTCGACGAACATCTCGCGGGGCATTGCAACCACATCGGGGTGACCATCCACGTCGACGGCTCGATCTCAATCCGGGACGATGGTCGCGGCATCCCGGTCGACCTGCATCCGCAGAAGAAGATCCCGACGGTCGAGCTGGTTTTGACCACGCTCCATTCCGGCGGCAAATACGGGCAGGGCGGATACAAATTCTCCGGCGGCACCCACGGCGTCGGCGCCAAGTGCGTGAACGCGGTCTCCGAGTGGTTCGAGGTCGAAGTCAGCCGCGACGGCAAGCTCTACCACATGGAGTTCGAGCGCGGAAAGGTGACCAAGAAGCTCGACGTCATCGGCAAATCCAAAGGCACGGGCACGCTGATCACATTCAAGCCGGATCCCGAGATCTTCCGCGACACCACCGAGTTCAAGGCTGACCGCGTGGCCCAGCGCCTTCGGGAACTGGCGTTTCTGAACAGCGGGCTGGAGATCATCTTCACCGATGAGCGGAACCCCGAGTCCAAGCCCGAGACGTTCTTCTTCAAGGACGGCGTCGTGGAGTTCGTCAAGCAGCTGAACAAGAGCAAGGAGGCGATCCATCCGCATCCGATCGTCGTCCGCCGGCAGACCGTGACGGAAACGGCGGAGATGAAGGTCGAGATCCATCTAGAGCTCGTCATCCAATACAACGATTCCTACAACGAGCAGGTCCTCTGCTACACCAACACGATCCACAACCCGGACGGCGGCACCCATTTGTCCGGCTTCCGCAGCGCCCTCACGCGCGCGATCAACCAATACGCCAAGTCGAACAATCTGCTGAAGGACAAGGATCCCCAGATCACCGGCGACGACGTCCGCGAAGGCCTCACCGCCGTCATCTCGATCAAGCACAGCGATCCCAAGTTCGAATCACAGACCAAGGTGAAGCTGCTATCACCCGAGGTCGACAGCCTCGTTGGTTCATCGAGCTACGAGGGTTTGATGAACTATTTCGACGACAATCCGAACGTCGCCAAGCGGGTCATCGAGAAGGCGCTCAACGCCGCCCGTGCCCGTGAAGCCGCCCGCAAGGCCCGTGAAGCCGTCCGCAAGACCGCCATGGCCGGCGGTGGTTTGCCCGGCAAGCTGGCCGATTGCTCCGACCGCGATCCCGCGAATACCGAGCTCTACATCGTCGAGGGTGACTCGGCCGGTGGCTCCGCCAAGCAGGGCCGCGACCGGAAGTTCCAGGCGATTCTTCCGCTACGCGGCAAGCTGATCAACGTGGAGAAGGCCCGGCTGGACAAGGTCCTTCAGAACAACGAAATCCGGACCATGATCACCGCGATCGGCACCGGCATCGGTGACGGCGAAGGCGAGGGCGCGTTCAACCTGGAACGCCTCCGGTATCACAAGATCATCATCATGACGGACGCCGACGTGGATGGATCGCACATCCGCACGCTCCTGCTGACCTTCTTTTACCGGCAGATGCCACAGCTCGTGAAACAGGGCTTCGTCTACATCGCGCAGCCGCCGCTCTACTCCGTCACGCGGAAGAAACGGACCGACTACATCGACGACGACGCGCAGCTCAACAAACTGCTGCTCCAGAGCGGCAGCGAGGAAGTCCGGCTCAGGAACCTTTCGGACGGGAGGGAGTTCCCGTCGAAGCAGCTCGAGGAAATCCTTGGATTGCTCGAGACCCTCGACAAGCACGCCACCTACATCAAACGGCTCGGTGGCGACTTCGCCGACTACATTGAGAAGCGCGCTCCCAACGGCGACTTCCCCGCGCACCTGGTGAAGATCCGCGAGGGCAACAACGAGACCGTCCACTACTTCGTGACCGGCGATGAGCTCGAGAAGTTCAAGCTGACGATGCCTGATCTCTTCAGTCCCGAGAGCGAGGAGACGTCGACCAAGAAGAAGGACGGGCCCATCCGCCGCCAGACGACCAACGAGATCCACCACGAGAGCAAGGCCATCTCCGACCTTCTCGGGAAGCTCTCCAAGAAGGGCCTCGAAGTGAACCACTACGCCGCCCAGGACAAGCCGCTCTTCGAACTCGTCGAAGGTGATGGCGAGAAGGCCACGGTGCTTCCGCTATTCTCCATCCCGGAGATCTTGGCCGGCGTGAAGGCGGTCGGGAAAAAGGGCATCCAGATGTATCGTTTCAAGGGTCTTGGCGAAATGGACGCCAAGGAGCTCTTCGAGACGACGATGAACCCAGTCAAACGAAAGCTGCTCCGCATCGAACTGACCGACGCCATCGAGGCCGAAGAGATGTTCACCCGCCTCATGGGCGACGAAGTCGAACCGCGCCGCCGGTTCATCGAGGACAACGCGCTCAACGTCCGCAATCTCGACGTTTAAGCGAAGTCAGGAATTGACGATGTAGTTTCATGTGACTACATTGTTGCCATGAAGACCAAGAAAGCCATCACCTACAAGTCCAAACCGTCGCAGTCCTTGATGCTTCAAGAGGCTGTGACCATGCAGGATCTCGGCATCACCGTCCCGGTGCGGGCGGCCAAGGCCAAGCTATCGGCGCTGCTCGAGTTTGTGGCCGCGGGGAACACCGTGACCATCACCAGCGATGGAGAGCCGAAAGCCGTTCTGAAGCCGGTGGGTGGCCGCGAGGAACATGTCGGTTTCGAGCCGGCGTGGGATCTCCTTGAGGCCATGCCGGTCCAGACTGAAGGCCCGCTTTCCACCGAGTTGGTGCGTGCGGATCGCGATGGCCGGGGTTGGTGAAACGGCGATGTATCTCGATTCCTGCATCTTCGTGAAGCTGCTGACGCCCGAGCCCGACAGCATTCTGTTCTCGCAGTATTGCGCTGGCCAGGTGCTGCATACGTCGGAGCTTGCCTTGACCGAGGTGTTCGCCGCACTGCTGGCGAAGGAGCGCGCGGGCAAAATTCCGAAACAACTCCGCGAGCGTGCCTGGGAACGGTTCCAGTCCTGGGTCGCTCGCGGAACCGTCGTTTGCGTTCCTCTCAACCGGACCGCCTTGTCCAAGTCCACTTCCGTGTTGGAGCAGTGCCATCCGCAGATCGGACTGCGGACGCTGGATGCCATCCATGTTGGCAGCGTAGACCTTTGCCAACGCTTTCCTTTGGTGACCACCGACGACCGGATGCGTCAGGCGGCCCGCTCCATGGGCTTTGGCCTGTTTCCGGCCGAGCCCGCATCCAACTGATCTTTCCACGACCATTTCCCCATGCCCGAAGAATCTGAATCATCCAAACCAGGCGCGTCCGTTCCCGCCTACGCCCTCAACGAGAAGATCGCCAAGATCAATGTCGCGGAGGAGATCAAGGCCTCGTTCCTCGACTACTCGATGTCGGTCATCATCTCCCGCGCGCTGCCCGATGTGCGCGACGGATTGAAGCCCTCGCAGCGCCGCATCCTCTACGCCATGGAGCAGCTCTCGCTCTTTCCCGGGCGCAAACATTACAAGTGCGCGAAGATCTGCGGCGACACCTCGGGCGACTATCACCCGCATGGCGAAGCCGTCATCTATCCGACGCTGGTCCACATGGCCCAGCCTTGGGTGATGAGGGAGAAGCTCATCGACGGCAAAGGCAACTTTGGCTCCATCGAAAACGATCCTCCCGCGGCCATGCGTTACACCGAGGCGCGCCTGACGCATCTCGGCGCCGCGTTGATGCAGGACATGGACAAGGATACGGTGGATTTTGTCCCGAACTACGACGAACGAAAGACCGAGCCCTCCGTCCTTCCTGCCGCCTTCCCGAACCTGCTGGTCAACGGCGGCACGGGCATCGCCGTCGGCATGGCCACGAACATACCGCCGCACAACCTCGGCGAGGTCGTCGACGGCATCTGCGCGCAGATCGACAACCCCGAGATCACGATCCCGCAGCTGATGAAGTTCATCAAAGGCCCGGACTTCCCCACCGGCGGCGTCATCTGCGGGGTCGAAGGCCTGAAACAGTATCTCACCACCGGCCGCGGCAGCATCAAGCAGCGGGGCAGGGTGGGTGTGGAACAGATGAAGGGGGGCCGCGAGCAGCTCGTGATCACCGCGATTCCGTTCAACGTGAACCGGGCCGCTTTGGAGGAGAAGATCGCCGACCTGGTGAACCAGAAGATCATCACCGACATTTCCGCGATGCGGAACGAGTCGGACGAAAACACCCGACTGGTCATCGAGCTCAAGCGCGACGCGATTCCGAAGGTGGTCATCAACAATCTCTTCAAGCACACCGAGCTTGAGAAATCGTTCTCGGCAAACGTCCTCGCCATCGACCATGGCCGCCCGAAGACGCTCAACCTGAAGGAGATGATCGCGGCCTACATCGACCACCGCCGCGAAGTCATCCTGCGCCGGACGCGGTTCGAACTCCGCAAGGCCGAAGAGCGCGCCGAGATCCTCGAAGGCTACGTCGCCGCGTTGCGGAACCTTGACGAGTTCATCCGCATCATCCGCAGCTCGAAGAACCGCGACGAAGCGAAGGTCAAGCTGCTCGCCTTCGAATGGACGAAGGCCCAGGTCGAGAAGTGGGGCGTGCTCATCCGCAGCGAAGGTCGCCTTGTCGCCGGCCGCTGGTCGCTGACCGCGCGTCAGGTCGACGCGATCCTTGAGCTCCAGCTCTACCGCCTGACCGGCCTCGAAATCGACAAGGTCATCGCCGAATACACCGATCTGCTGAAGACCATTGCCGACCTGCTCGACATCCTCGCGAAGGAGTCGCGCGTCATGTCCATCATCAAGGCCGAGTTGAAGGCGATTAAGGACAAGCACGCCACGCCGCGCATGTCCGAGATCGTTCCCGACGAGGGCGAAATCGCCATCGAGGACCTGATCGCGAATGAAGGCGTCATCGTCACGTTGACCCACAACGGCCTGATCAAGCGCACCAACGTTTCCAGCTACCGCGCGCAACGGCGCGGCGGCAAGGGCGTCATCGGCATGTCCACGCGGGAGGCGGAGAAGCCCGAAGACGCGGACTTCATCGAGCATCTCTTCACCTGCAGCACGCACGACTACCTGATGTTCTTCACGAACCTCGGACGCGTCTACGTCGAGCGGGTCCACGAGATTCCCGACATGGGCCGGGCCGCCAAGGGCCGGTCGATCGCCAACATGCTGGAGCTTCGTGCCGAGGAGAAGATCCAGACCCTCGTCCGCGTTGTCGCCAAGTATGGGGCCAACAAGGAAGACCTGACGTGGCAGCAGACCAACGAGCTGTTCTTCGTCACCCGCAAGGGCACGGTGAAGCGCACGGCGCTGATCGATTTCCAGAACGTCCGCAAGGGCGGCATCATCGCCATCACCCTTGAACAGGGCGACGACCTCGTCGAAGTGCGGCTGACCAGCGGCAAGGACGAGATCGTCCTCATCACCCGCGAGGGCATGAGCATCCGGTTCGTCGAAGACCAGGTGCGTTCAATGGGCCGCAGCGCGGCCGGCGTAAAGGGGATCGAGCTCGAGAAGACCGACGCGGTTGTTGCGTGCGCACTGGTCGATCCCGGCTCCACCTTGCTCGTGGCCGGCGAACACGGCATCGGCAAGAGGACCGACTTCGAGGAATACCGCGTCCAAAGCCGCGGCGGGAAAGGAATCATCACCATGAAGACCGGCGACAAGACCGGCAACGTGGTCGGTGCCCTGACTGTGCGCGACACCGACGAGATCATGCTCATCACCAGCGCAGGTCAGATGGTCCGCATCCCTGTTCAGGGCATCCGAGAGGCTGGTCGAAACACGCAGGGCGTTAAGCTCATCAACCTCGACGGCAAAGCCCGTCTCCAAGCCATCGCTCCCGTCATCTCGGAGAAGGCTGAGGACGAAGCCGCCGGCGAAGGTGCGCTCGCGCTGTCCTGAGTTCCGAATTGAGAATTCAAACCGGCTGATCGCCCCGCGGTGGTCAGCCGGTTTTTCGTTGATTCGCTCGTCGACGTTCCGCGCTCCGGGTGCGCGACCGATGGGTTCAATTAAAAAGCCCGACAGCGAACTGTCGGGCTTTGGAATTCTTGATGGAAGTGGCGCTTAGGCTTTCTTGGACTTGGCTTCGGGCTTGGCCGGAGCGGCCTCGGCCTTCGGGGCTTCGGAACGTTTGCCGCGCTTCTCGGTCTTCTCGGCTTCAACCGGAGCGGGAGCAGCCGCGACGACGATCGGGGTGGAGCTTTCGAGGCGCACCTTGAGGGTGGCATGCACTTCGGCGTGCAGTCGCAGATCGACTTCGTGGTCGCCCAAGGTCTTGAGCGGTTCCTTGAGGTGGATCTTCTTTTTGTCGAGCGAGATGTCGAACTGGGTCTTCAGGGCGTCCGCAATGGAGCCGCTGGTGACCGAGCCGAACAGCTTGCCGTCGTCTCCGGTCTTGACGGTGATCACGGTGAGAAGCTTGCCGATGCTCTTGGCGAGTTCGGTCATCGAGTTCAGGTCGTGCGCCTCGCGATCTGCGCGGCGCCGCTGTAGGGCTTCAAGGCGTTTCTTGTTCGCCTGGTTCACCGGAACGGCGAGTCCCTGGGGAAGGAGGTAGTTGCGGGCGTAGCCGGCGGCGACCTTGACCTGGTCGGATTCACCGCCCAATCCCACGATGTTGTGGGTCAGGATGACTTCGATCTTTGCCATAAAGCTAGGGAGTTAGTTGAAAGCGGAAAGAATCAGAATGGAACGTCGTCGTCCTCGATCGGAGGAACGTCGGACTCAGTTGCCGGACCCGCGGGCGGGGCCGCGGGACGTGCAGGACGACTTGCAGCGGGCGAGGAAGGCGCGGACGCGCCTTCGGATCCGCCAGCTTTGGAATCGATGAACTGGAACGACTCCAAGATCACTCCTAGGCGACTGCGTTTCTGTCCCGTGGTCTTGTCGTCCCACTGGTCCAGCTTGAGCCTGCCTTCGATAAGGACCGGTCGTCCCTTCTTGAGATACTGGCCGATGACTTCGGCCTGTTTTCCGAAGGCGTCGACATCGACGAACGTCGTCTCGTCCTTGGTCTGGCCATCCTGCCCGGTGTAGCGGCGGTTGATGGCGAGACCGATCTTGGCGATGGCGGTTCCCTGCGGCGTGTAACGCAGCTCGGGGTCGCGGGTAAGATTTCCCGCGAGGATCACTTTGTTGAAGTTCGCCGCCATGTCCGGATTGAAGAATTACTTGGCCGCGACGGCGACCGGGGCAGCGGTGGGGACCGGATTCTTGCCAGCGATGTGGAGCAGGACCCGGAAGACGTCGGCGGTCGAAGCGAACCTGTTACGGAGGCCGGTGAGCGCGGCGGGTGCGAGCTCGAAAATCATGTTCACGTAGAAGCCCGAGGCGTGCTTCTTGTCGGCGACGCGGGAGAAGGACTTCTTGTCCATCTTCTGCACGGTTTCGATCTTGCCGCCGGCGGCGACAATGTCGGCCGAAACGCGGTCGATTATGTCTTTCACGCCGTCTTCTTTTCCGACGATGTTCAAGATGAACAAGGCTTCGTATTTCTTCACTTTGTCTTCCTGTTTTCGCGGGCACTCGGTGCCGCACCGTTGAACCGACTCATGGCCGGCTGGAGTACATCCGCCATCCAGGTTTCCAGCTGGCGGCTTGCATGTTCCAGAACCGACTCAAAAATTTTCCATTCGTCCACCGGGAACGGATGCAGGACGAATCCCGCGATTTGCCGGACGCCGTCGCTGCGTCTTCCAATTCCCAGTCGTTGCCGGGCGTAGGCCCGGGTGGCGAGATGCTTCTCGATGGATTCGAGTCCGTGATGGCCGCCGGAGCTTCCATCACCCCGGAGCCGGACGTTACCCAGCTCCAGATCTGCATCGTCCACTGCGATCATCACGCGGGCGAGGGGGACTTTGTAGAAGTCGACCAGAGCCCGGAGCGATTCTCCGCTGGCGTTCATGAAGGTCTGCGGCTGTGCCAGCAGAACCGCATGCCCACCGTTCTTGGCCCGAGCAATTCTCGCCTTTTGCCGCGGGGCCTCGGTCCAAGAGCCACCCCAGCGTTCCGCCAGCGCCTCCACCAGGAGGAATCCGGCGTTGTGCCGAGTCCTGACGTATTCCTTTCCGGGATTGCCGAGGCCGGCGATGAGCCAGAGCGAATCCACAAGACGGTGGGCTGCCTGCAGCGGATCTGCCGGCGGCCAAATTCTTCAAACCTATTTTTTCTTGTCGGCCGGCTTCTTTTCGTCGGCCTTGCCCGCAGGTGCCGCCTTGGCGTCGCCGTCTTTCTTCTCCTTGATCATTTCGACGGCTCCGGCTGCAGGAGCGGCACCTTCGACGGGAGCCACTTCAACTTCTTTCTTCGGTTCGGCGACGGCGACAACGACGGCTTCTTTCTTGCCGAGGATTGTTACTCCCGCTGGGGCGGCGACTTCGCCGATGTGGATCGCTTTCCCGGCTTCCAGTCCGGAAACGTCGATGATGATCGCTTCGGGGAGGTCCTTGGGAAGTGCGCTGACTTTGATCTTGAGAAGCGTGTGCTGGAGGATTCCGCCGCCGCTCTTGACACCAACGGGTTCGCCCTTGGTTTCGACGGGGACCGTCACTGTCACGGTTTCGTTCTCCTGGATCTGATGGAGATCGATGTGCAACACCTTGCGGGTGAGGGGGTGGTGCTGGACTTCTTGAACGAGTGCGAGACGCTTTGAGCTTTCGCCTGAGACTGTCAGGTCGATGAGCATGGTCTCGGAGACCGAGTGGTTGATCAGATCAGTCAACTCGCGGCTGTTCACTTCGAGGTTCGCGGCTTTCATCTGGCCCCCGTAGATCACGGCGGGAGTGCGTCCCTGGTCACGGAGCTTTTTGGAGCCGCCGTGGCGGACCAGTGTTCTCGGATATGCGGTCAGTGCTACAGCTTTCATCGTCTAGAGTCGTCGTGCCGCGTTAACTGGTGCGGCCACCCTTAAATTCAAATAGCGAGGTCACTGAGGAATTTCCGTGAATCCGCTCAATGGCTTCGCCGAGCAAACCTGCCACTGAAAGCGTGGTGATTTTCACGCCTTCTATCGCAGGGCGGTGGACCGTATCAGTGGTGATCAACTCGTCAATACAAGATTTCCTCAGACGCTGTATCCCAAGCTCTCCCAAGATGGCATGTGAAACGCACGCGATGATTTTCTTCGCCCCCTTCTTTTTCAGCAGGTCGGCGGCAGCGGTCAACGTTCCGCAGGTTTCGGTCAGGTCGTCGACCATGAGCACATTTTTCCCGCGGACCTCGCCGATGACGGCCATGGATTCGATCTCCGTCGGGCTCTTCCGGCGTTTGGCGACGATTGCGATTCCGGCGCTGAGGGACTGGGCGTAGGCGTAGGCCATTTTCAGGCCGCCGACGTCCGGGCTGACCACGACCAGGTTCTGGATGTTTTTCTGCTTGAGATACTGATACATCACGGGCGCCGCGTAGAGGTGGTCGACCGGGATGTCGAAGAAGCCTTGGATCTGCTGGGCATGGAGATCCATCGTCAAAACGCGGTTGGCGCCGGCCGAAACGATCAAGTTGGCCACCAGCTTCGCTGTAATGGGGACGCGCGGCTGGTCTTTCCGGTCCTGGCGGGCGTAGCCGTAGAAGGGAACCACGGCCGTGATCCGGTTGGCGCTGGCCCGACGGACGGCGTCCGTCATGATGAACAGCTCCATCAAGTGGTGGTTCGTCGGCGGACTGGACGGCTGGATGATGAAGACATCCTCTCCGCGGACGTTTTCATCGATCTTGACGAAGGTTTCGCCGTCCGGAAACGAGTTGACGGTGCACCGGCCAAGTTCGCGTCCGATGGACTTCGCGACTGCTTCGGCCAAGGTTCGGTTGGCGTTTCCGCTGAAGATTTTCACTGCGCGACGCTGTTTCAATGACTGGGAAAAAAAGCACGACCACCTGTCAAAAGGTGGTCGTGACGACGGCGGACAGTAACAACCGACCTTGCCCAGGCAAGGCCGAAGGCTTTCTGGTTTATTGGATTCCCGGGAGGGTCAGGGTTCCGGTCGAACGATCCAGCCGGGCGCGGGCGACCGAATAGTCGCGGAGTGCTTGGATCTGGGTGGTGCGGGATTCCGTCAGGGCAGTCTGGGCGTCCAGGACCTCCAGTTGCGTGCCGGAACCGGCCTCGGTTCGGGCCTTTGCCAACCGCAGCGCCTCCTCAGCCTGTTCGAGGACTTTCTTCTGCGACTCCAACACTTCTCTGGACTCCTCGAGGTTCGACCAAGCGGTCCGCACCTCGAGCGAGATGCTCCGGTCGGTTTCGCGGATGGTCTCCTCGGCCTTCTCGAGGGCGGCCCGGGCTTCGGCAACTCTTCCCTTGGTGAGATCGCCGTCCCATAGGTCCCACGTCAGCTGGGCGCCGGCGAACCATCCCGATTTCTCCTCGGAAAGATCGCGAGTGAACGAGGAATTGCGGGCCCCGTAGCCGAGGAAGCCGTTGATAGCCGGCTTTGCGCCGGCTTTCGCGGCTTTGACCGCCTCGCGTTGGACGTCTGCGGCGAGCGTCAGCGACCTGAGTTCCGGGCGCTTGGTGCGTGCGGAGGTCAACGCATCTTCGACCGTCAGCGACAGGGGTTCGGCCGTCAGTTTGTCGGCGAACTTCAGCGGGATTTCGCTCCACATGGCCGCCGGAAGGTCGTAGCCGAGCAGGTTGATCAGATTGTTCTTCGAGATGCGGTAGGCGTTTCTGGCGCGGATCAGCCGCGGCTGCGCGTTGGCCACGGCGACTTCGGCGCGGAGGACGTTGAAGCGCGGCGCGGTGCCGGCTTCGAAGCGGCGCTTCTGGTCTTCGAGTTCTTTCCCGAGCAGCGCGATCGACGCCTCCTGCACCGTGATCTGCTCGGCGGCGAGCAGCGCGTCGTCGTAGGCGGTCAGCACTTCAAGGGCGGTGTTGGCCGCGGTTGAACCGAGAGCCGCCTCGGCCTGATCCTTGACCATCCGGCTCTGGGCGCGGTTGGCGGTGATGCGTCCACCTTCGTAGAACGGTTGGACGATCTGGGCGTTCGCAGACCAGTTCTGCGAGGGTGAATCCCCGAAACCGAAGCTCTCGATGCTGCCCCGGTCATTGGCGCGGAACGAAGCGTCCGTGCGGATTCGCGGCATGCCCGCGGACCGAAGCTGCCGGGACTGGCCGGCCGCCGCCCCGATTTCAAAACGAGCTTTTTTGAGCGCGCTGTTGTTGCGGGCAGCAAAGTCCAACGCTTCCTTCCGGCTGAGCGGTTGGCGAAAGATCTCCTGCACTTCTGGCGAAGTGGTTTCCGCGGCGGCGGCGCCGAACGCGAGGGCGGTGGAAAGAAGGCTGATGGCTAACACTTTCATGGTCGGGATAGGTCGAATCGGTTTACGGAAAGTCAATGGACTGCGGCGGTCGAATTGGTGCCGGGCGCGGCTGGACCGGCACTCGCCGGCCTCGCGATGAAGACGTCGACCTGCTGGCCGACGTAGATCGGGAATGCGGGAAGCTCCAGGTCGTAGATGATCTGAAGCACGCGGGTGTCGACGCGTTCCGCCGAGTCGCCAGTGAGCGATTTCTTCGGCACGACGAAGGGTTCGATGCGGATGAAACGAAGCGGCATTTTCTTGTCGTTGCTGCCCTTGAGAAAGGCCGTGCCTGCCTGGCCGGCGACGACCAACGGCGCGTTCTGTTCGTCCACGTCGGCGCGGATCTGAAGCGTGGCCACATCACCGAGAATCATCAGCGGAGCGGCGTTCACGCCGAGGCTGGCGTATTCGCCGGCGCGAATGTTGAGCTGGAGAATCTTTCCGTCGCGCGGAGCCTTGACGGTGAGCACGTCCAACTCGGTCTCCGACTGCCTGATCTGGGCACGGAGCGTCTCGATGTCGGCCTCGATCTTCCCCTGACGGGCTTTGGAGGCTTCGAGCGTGAACCACTTCCTCTTGCGTTCGTCCTCGGTGGCGACGCCGGTCTTCAGCAGTTGCTCGGTGCGGGCGAGTTGATCGGCCCAGTCGTTGATGGAGACCGTCTCGACGTCGCGTTGGGCTTCGAGACTTCGGATCTGGGCGCGGGACGATTCCAGCCGCGCCGTCGCTTCACGGTTGTCGAGGTGAAGCAGTGGCTTCCCTTGGGTCACTGAGGAGCCCACCTCCACGAACACCTTGGTCACGAGGCCGGGGCGCGGCGTGGCGATGGAAACGTTCTCCCGCTTGGCTTCGATGATGCCGGTGGCGGCGACGAAGTCCTTGTAGGGCGAACGGGTCGGTTCGGACAGCGGCGGCGGAATCGGCGGTTTCTCGCGCTGTTTCAGGACCAGGACGATGCCGCCAACGATTCCGATGATGGCGAGGTAGAAGCTCAGTCGTTTGAAGATCATGGAAGAAGTCTCAGTTCAGTGTCCGGCCATGGACCTGGATGGATTCTCGTGCACGCGCTGGACGCGGCCGTCGTCCATCTCGGTCATCCGGTCGGCGAAGTTGAAGATGCGGTTGTCGTGAGTCACCACGATGACGCAGCGGCCCGGGCCCCGGGCCACGGAGGAAAGCAGTTCCATCACGCGCTGGCCGGTGTCCTTGTCGAGGGCGGACGTCGGTTCGTCGCAGATGATCAGGCGCGGCTCGTGGATCAGCGCGCGGGCGATGGCCACGCGTTGCTGCTGGCCGCCGGACAGGTTGGTCGGGCGTTCGTCTCCGCGTTTGCCGATGTTGACCTTCTCCAACATCGCGCGGGCGCGGTCTTCGGCTTCCTTCAGGCCGACGCCATTGATCAGCAGCGGCACGGTCACGTTCTCTAGCACGCTCAGCGTGGGAATGAGATTGAAGGACTGGAAGATGAAGCCGATGTGGCCGGCGCGGAAGGCGGTGAGCTGCTTCTGCGACATCGTGTGCAGCGAATGGCCGAACACTTCGACCTCGCCCGAGTCGAATCCGAGCGTGCCGGCGATGACCGAGAGCAGGGTCGTCTTTCCGCAGCCGGACGGACCGACGATCATGAGCAGTTCGCCGCCACGCGCATCGAAGTCCACGCCCTTGAGCGCATGCACGGCGGCATCGCCCTTGCCGAAGGCTTTGGTGACGCCGCGCACGTGGATGACGCGATCGGAACCGTTCTCCGATGGATTGGAATCAAGGTCAGCCACGGAAGACAACGGCGGGTTCAAGTTTGCGCACCTGGCGGATGCCGAGGAGCGAGGCGAAGGTGCAGATCAGAAGAACGGCCACGAAGGAACCGAGCGGCAGTTGGTAGGGCAGCGCGAAGGGCGGTTGGCCCATCTGGATGAATTTCCAACCGATGAACACGGATAGCCCCAGTCCGATGCCATAGCCGATGATGCCCACGGTGAAGGCCTGCAACAGCACCATCCGCGTGATCAGTCCGTCGCTTGCACCCATCGCCTTGAGGGCTCCGAAGTGGCGAAGGTTCTCGAGGATGAACGAGTAGAAGGTCTGTCCGGCCACGGCCACGCCGACGATGAACCCGAGGATGATCGTCGTCATGAACGAGATGGGAATGCCCGTGTTCTTGAAGAACCATTTCACCGTGGATGCGCCGAAAGCCTCCTCGGTGTAGGCGCCCAATCCGGTTTTCTCACGGATCTGTTGAGCCGCCTGATCCGCCGTCCAGCCCTCCGCCGGGCTGGCCAGGATGTAGCTGAGCATCTTGCGCGTGCGCGGCGCGAACTGCAGGGCCTGCTCGTAGGTGGAAAAGATGTAGGGGTAGCCGAAGAACGATTTCTCCGTCTGGCAGATGCCGACGATGCGGGCCTCCTTATCGTTCATCTCGAAGGTGTCGCCCATGCCGAGCGGTTTGGCCCGGCCCACGCTCAACCGTTTGACCGTCAGATCGTCGATGATCACGGCGTTCGGAATGCGGAGATCCTCCACTCGGCCCGCGATCATTTTCGTGGGGCGTCCGACCATCGTCGCATTGTCGAGACCGACGAGCTGGATCGGCTTGAAGGTGCCGTCCACAAGCCGCGCCTGGAGGATTCCCCAATACATCGGCACGGCCCACGCCACGCCGGGAATGCTGCGGACGCGGCTGACATCCGTGTCGCGCATCGGCTTCACCTCGTTCA
>JAYUUX010000095.1:0-4394 GCA_043754645.1 Verrucomicrobiales bacterium
ACAACACCGACTTCTCCGTCAGCAAGGCCAGCACGGCGTCGTTTGCATCGGAGCGGCCGCCCTTCGAGAGAACGGATTTGCCGACGAGCGATTCGGGCAACTGCTGTTCGCGTGGCAGATCGCCGGTGGGCGTAAGCTGGCCGTCGTCGTTGACCGGGCAATAGACCGGCAGACCGACCTTCAGGCCGAGATGGTAGTCGTCCATGCCGTGGCCGGGCGCGATGTGGACGAAGCCCGAGCCGGTGTCGGCCGTGACGAAGTCCGCCGGATACAGCTTGCCGGTGCGGTCGCAGAACGGATGCGTGTATTCCAGCGAGGCCAACTCGTCAGCCGAGACGGTGTAGTTGATCTGGTAGGAGTCCCATCCGAGCTTCTGCGAAACCTGTTCGAGCAGCGCATTGGCCACGTAGTAGACGCCGTCTGCCGCCGAGACCTGCGAGTAGAACATCGTCGGGCTGAACGCCACCGCGAGATTCGCCGGGAGCGTCCACGGCGTGGTCGTCCAGATCAGCACCCACGAGTTCGGCTGGTCCTTCAGCGGGAATTTCACGTAGATGCTCTGGCTGACGTGGTCGGCGTATTCGACCTCGGCCTCGGCCAGCGCGGTCTTGAAGGGGATGCTCCAATACACGGGCTTCTTGCCGCGATAGACGAATCCCTTCTCCACGATGTCCGCGAACATGCGGAGCTCCTCGGCCTCGTAGCCCTTGTCGAGCGTGAGGTAGGGATTCTCCCAATCGCCGAGGACGCCGAGCCGCTTGAACTGCGTCCGCTGGAGATCGATGTATTTCCGCGCGTAGGCGTCGCACGCGGAACGGATCGTCGCCGCATCGGCATCGGTCTTGCCCGCAGCGCGCAGCTCCTGCGAAACCTTCGATTCAATGGGAAGGCCGTGGCAATCCCAGCCCGGCACATAGGGCGCGTCCATCCCTTCGAGCGTGCGGAATTTGACGATGATGTCCTTGAGGATCTTGTTCAGCGCGGTGCCGACATGGACATCGCCGTTGGCGAAGGGCGGCCCGTCGTGCAGGACGAACTGCGTCGCCCCGGCGCGGGCCTTGCGGATGCGGCCGTAGAGGTCGGAAGACTCCCAGGCGGCGAGCCGCTGCGGTTCGCGCGTGACAAGGTCCGCCTTCATGGCGAATCCGGTCTGCGGCAGGTTCAGCGTGTTCTTGTAGTCCATACGCGGTCGAGAAAGAGCGCGGAAGCTAACCAGCCCTCGGACACGGGCAAAGGGCAAAGTCGCTCCTCGCCTGCCGCCAGCCTCCCTGCCCCCAGAAACCAATTGAAACAATCGGCGCGCCTGGTGCGTCCTACCTGCCGATGCGCCACCTACCCCATCTGGTCTTCGCCGGATTGATTCTTCTCGCGGGGTTGTTCCACGCGCGGGCGGCCGCGACCGTTGACGCCGCCGACCTCGAAGGCCGCCTTCGCCTGTGTCGCCAGATCGCCCGTGAGCAAAACGACAAGGCGGCCGTCGCCGAAGTGGAGTCGGCCTACAAGGAGGTCAAAGAAGTCCTGGCAAAAGATCCGGCGGCGGCGGATGCGATGGTGAGGAAGCTGGAACCGCGTTTCGGCATCGATCCAGGCGGCTGGAAAATGTCCGGGCAGCCGATCTTCCGTCCCAACGCCCCGACGGCCCGTGCCTTGGACAAACTCGCTCCGCGTCTCCAGGCTGCACTCGCTTCGAACTCGCTCGAGGAAGTTCGCACGGTTGCTGCCGAGACGCTGAAGGTTCTCGGAGATCAAGCGGGCCTCCCCGATGTCCGCCGCAAGGGCGACAAGGCGCCCGCAGCCAAGCCGACCGAACGCGAAGTGGCCGAGACCTTCCTTCTCGCCCTTGAACACGAAGCCCCTTCCCTCCGGCGGATCCGTCGGGGCGAACCGATTCCCGACCAGATGCCCCGCTTCTACGCGGGCTTGATCACCGGTGCGTGCGCCATTCGTCCGGCGGTCGACCGGCACTTCCCCGGCCGGTTGGGTGAACTCGATTCGGCCATCAACGGAGCAGCGGGCATCCTGATGAAGCTCCAGCAACCGTCCGGGCATTTCCCGTTTCCGGATCTTCGTGGGAAGAACATCCGCTTCGGCGCGATGACCGAGAAGTTCGACGCGGCAAGACCCGGCGAGATCAAGGACGGCTGGATCATCGGCACCGATCCCAGCGGTGGAACCCAGTTCGACACCGGTGAATGTGGGATGGCTCTGCTCACGGCCGCGCGCACCCTGGGTCGTCCGGAGTGGAAAGCCGCCGGAATTCGCGCCGCCGATTGGGCCATCGCCCAACCGCTGGTGCCGAACTGGAACTACAACGCCTTCTCCGTTTCGCTGCTGGCCGAAGCTTTCCGCGGGACCGGAGATCGCCGTTATCTCAGCAATGCCCTGCACAAGGCCAAGGCCGGCGTGCTGCCCGGCCAGGCGCGCAACGGACGTTGGATGGACCCGCACAACGCCCGCACTCCCTACCACCTGATCCTCCTCAGATCGCTGAACGATCTGCGCATCGCCATGGCCAAAGAGCCGGGAGCCGCCCGCACCGAAATCGACACCGCCGCAGCCCTGGCCGTGGACGCGTTGATCGTCGAATTCGAAGCGCTGGGCGTGACGAACACCAGCTTCGCGCTCGTTGAACTCCGACGTCACGCGGCCATCAGCCAGGACAAAACCGCTCGCCTTCAAGCCGTCATGGATCAAGCCCGATCCGTCGTGTGGGCCAAGTGTCGCACGGGAAACACCGGGCGCTTCGGCGCCAGCGCAATAGAGCTGGCGGCCTGCACGGAAAACGGTCTCCTGACGCCCTGAGCCCCGCTCCTACCTCCGAACCGACGGCGCCTTGATCGAAGCCTTGCCCGCCTTGGTCTGGGCGGTCTTGACGGTGTGCGTTTGGGGAACGGCCGTCGTCGGAAGTTTGCTCAATGTCTCCTGCTCCAGCGCGAGCAGCTCCGAGACGGTCACGAACTTGAAGCCCTTTGCCTTGAGCGCATCGAGCGTCTTCGGCATGCCGTCGACGGTCGACCGGTGGATGTCGTGCGAGAGCACAATGGAGCCCGGACCCGCGCCTTGGAGAATGCGCGAGCGCGCGTAGGACGCGACGGGGTTGCGCCAGTCCTGGGAGTCCACATTCCAGAGCGTGATCCGATAACCCCACTTGCGATGCGCCCAATCCCGCTGGCGATCGGTGAACGCGCCATAGGGCGGCCGCATCAGCTTGGGCGAAACGCCAGTGGCCTTGCGGATGGCGTCGTCGGTTCGCTCCAGATCGCGCGCCACGGCGGCATCCGGCATGGCGGACAAAACCTTGTGCGACCAGGAATGGTTCCCGATCTCGTGCCCTTCCTCGACGATGCGTTTCGCCACCGACGGATGATCCGCCACACGCTGGCCGACGCAGAAGAACGTCGCCTTGATGCCGCGCTCTTTGAGCATCTTCAAAAGGCGCACCGTGTTATCCGGATGCGGCCCGTCGTCGAAGGTCAGGGCAATGTAGGGCCCGCTGACCTGGCAACTGGAGAAACATACCCGGCTGGACGCGGTCGGCTTCGGGAGATTGGCTTCGTGAAGATCGACGTCGCCCACGCCCGACGGCGACACGTTCGTGGAGGCGGGATTCACGCCCACACCACTGGGCGCCCAGAGATTCGTCGACATCGATCCGGCCGGAAGCGGAACGACCATGTTGGTCACAACGGCCTCGAACGGCGGTGCGTCACCCGTCAGGTCGGGCAAGGGCGTGATCGCCTGCGCCATGCAATGCAGGGCGGACGCGGCGAAAACCAGGCTGGCGATGAACGACTTCACTTGGTGCTTATCGGACCGAAGGGAGATGCGCGAAAGCCCCGCGGAAGCCAACAAACAAATCGGCGCCTGCGAACAACTTCACGGACATTGCCGTTGAGAAACGGCAGGCGTATGTATCCCGCAGTTCCATGAATCGCCGCAGGAGTCTCGCAATCATCTTGGCCACCACGCTCATCACTGGCCTGGTAGCTCTGCTGCTTTGGCGGAGCGAACCGCGTTACGGCGGACGCAGCCTGACGGACTGGGCCATCCAAGCGCAGGACTACGAGAAGATGACTCTGACGGACAGACCGGACTACCTGACAGCCAGCAACGCGATCCACCAGATGGGACCAGCCGCAGCCAAGACAGCGCTGGACTGGCTGGAATCCGAGGCACGATGGGAGAGAATCCGCTCGTCGGAATGGATCTATCCCTTCTACCCGCAAAGCTGGAATACAGACTTGGATCAACAATCCACTGCCGCCGCCATGATTCTCCGGCTGGGATCTGAGGAATCTCGCCTGACTGTGGAACCGACGCTCATCTCAGAGATCGGCGGTGACCGATTCGGAGACGGCGTCAGTGTTCTGACCAACTTCAGCACAACAGCATGG
>JAYUUX010000096.1:0-7571 GCA_043754645.1 Verrucomicrobiales bacterium
CACTCGATGCAGACCGAGGGCGTGGCGCACGGCCCGGCGACGCTCTTCCTGCACTGCGGCTCGACCACGTTCATCCGTCCCTCGATGGGTTCGTGGATCAATTACGGCCTCGGCACGGAGAACGAAAACCTTCCTGGCTTCGTGAGCATCGCGCCTTCGACTGGCAATGGCGGGCCGCGCAATTACGGCAACGCTTTTCTCCCGCCCGTCTTTCAAGGCACGGCGATCGGCAAGGCCGGCGTGCCCGCGAATGAATTGTTGATTCGCAACATCGGCAACAACACCGCCTCGCCCGCCGAACGCCGCCGCCAGTTCGAGTTGTTCCGCGAGATGAACGCCGAGCAGTTGAAGAAAAATCCCGGCGACGCGGAACTTGAAGCGGTGATCAACTCCTACGAAGTCGCCTGGCGGATGCAGAACAACGCGCCCGGCGTGCTCGATCTCGTCAAGGAAACCCCCGAGACGCTCGCCATGTATGGAGTGAACGAGAAGGCGACGGACGGCTTTGGCCGCCAGTGCCTGATGGCGCGTCGCCTTTGCGAATCCGGCGTGCGCTACGTGCAGGTCAACTACGGCGACAACACCGCAAACCCCGCGTGGGACCAGCACTCGAATCTCCCGAAACACGCCGACCACGCGCGCGCCGTGGACAAGCCGGTGGCCGGACTGCTCGCGGACTTGAAGCAACGCGGTCTGCTCGAAGACACCATCGTCTGGTGGGGCGGTGAATTTGGCCGCACGCCCTACGCGGAGAAGAACGGCACCGGCCGCGACCACAATCCCGGCGGCTTCACCGTCTGGCTCGCCGGTGGCGGCGTGAAGCCCGGCTTTGCGCTCGGGGCCACGGATGACTTTGGCCACTTCGCCGTGCAGGACAAGGTTCACATGCACGACCTGCACGCGACGATTCTTCACCAACTCGGCCTCGACCATGAGCGACTCACCTACACCTTCGATGGCCGGCCCTTCCGGCTGACCGACGTGAGCGGGCATCTCGTGAAGGAAATTCTCGCCTGACATGACTATGAAAACATTCTTTATCCTTGCGGCACTCGTCGTTGGAGTCCCCACGCTTTTCGGAGCGGACGCCGTGACTTCAGTCCCTCTCGAACTCGACACCAAGAGTTCCAAACTCACGAAGATCGTCATCCTCGCCGGCGACCCGAGCGGCAAGCCGGGGCAGCACGAATACTTCGCCGACTGCGTGCTGATGTTCGACTGGCTCAAGCAGACGCCCGGCGTGTGGCCGGTGCTGGTGCGGACGTGGCCGACGAACGACGCGATCTTCGACGGCGCGAAATCCATCGTCGTGCTCATGGATGGCGGCGCGAAGCATCCGCTCATCGAGGAGGCGCGGCAGGAGAAGCTGGGCAAGCTGGCGGAGCAAGGGATCGGCTTCGCGGCGTTTCATCAGGCTGTTGATTTGCCGCCCGAGCACGCAGAAGGCGCGAAGGCGGCCATCGGCGGCGTGTGGCTGGCGGACATTGGCTGTCGCGGGCATTGGGACATGGACTTGAAACCGAAGGGCGAGCATCCGGTGCTGCGCGGCGTGAAGCCTTTCACGGCCAAAGGCGATGGCTGGCTCTACAATCTGCACTTTGCCAGGGACGCGGGATTCACACCGTTGCTCGTGGGTCAGGTTCCGGACAAATCGCGCACGACGGCGGATTCGAAGAAACACATCGGCCGCGAAGAAGTGATCGCGTGGGCTTACGAGCGCGACGGCGGCGGACGCTCGTTCTGCTTCACTGGGATTGACCTGCACAAGAACTGGGAGCTGGAAGATCAGCGCCGCCTCGTGGTGAACGGCATTCTCTGGAGCGCTGGAGTTGAAGTGCCGCGCGATGGAGCGCCGGTCAAATTGGAGGCCGGCCAGTTGGACCGGCATGTTCGCCAAGTGTCTGCGCGCCCTCGTGTGAAGTAGGGCGTGTGGCTCCGGAAATGTTCCGCACATGGGGAGCGGCCTTTTAAACGGAGCAAGGACAAGCGTCGCCACCGGTGAACCACATCGAGGAGCAGGCGGATCTCGAGTTTCCGGACTTGGCTGCCCGCTCGCGCGGCTTAACATTTTCGACGATGGCTGCTTCTGAACCCAATCATTCCGCAATACTGCAAACGGCCTTTTCGTTCTGGTCCTCGAAGGTGCTTCTCACCGCGGTGGAATTCGGCCTGTTCACGAAACTCGCCGGACGCCACCTCACCGGAGCGGAGCTGGGCGCGGAGTTGAAGCTGCATCCGCGCGCCATCGCCGATTTCTTCGACGTGCTCGTGGCGATGAAGTTTCTCGAGCGTGATGGCGACGGCCCGACGGCAAAGTATTTCAACACTCCCGAGGGCGCGCTGTTTCTGGACGAGAAGAGTCCGCGCTACGTCGGTGGCATCCTGGTGATGCTCAACGCGCGGCTCTTCAAGTTCTGGAACGACCTGCCCGAGGCGCTCCGCACGGGCAAACCCCAGAACGAGGTCAAACACGGGCAGAAGGGGATATTCGAGGAGCTCTATTCCGACTCGGCCAAACTGGAGCAGTTCATGGGCGCGATGACCGGCATTTCGCGGGTCAACTTCGAGGCCTTCGCCGACAAGTTCGATTTCTCCCGGTTCAAAACGCTTTGCGACGTCGGCGGCGCGACGGGCCTGCTATCCATCGAGGCGGCCAAACGTCATCCGCACCTGAAGTGCACGACTTTCGACCTTCCGCCGGTCGAACCGGTCGCCCGCAAGCACATCGCCGCCGCGGGTTTGAGCGGCCGCGTGGGGACGGCCGCGGGCGATTTCTTCAAGGACCCGTTGCCCAAGGCCGACGTCATCACGATGGGCATGATTCTTCATGACTGGAATCTGGAGAAGAAGATGCAACTCATCCGCGCGGCCTACGACGCGCTGCCGCCCGGAGGAGCGCTGGTCGCCATCGAGGCGCTGATCGACGACGCGCGGCGCGAGAACGTGCAGGGGTTGCTGATGTCTTTGAACATGCTGATCGAGTTCGGCGATGCGTTCGACTACAGCGGAGCGGACTTCCGCAAGTGGTGCGGCGAAGTGGGCTTCAAACGCTTTGAAGTGATCCATCTGGCCGGACCGTCCAGCGCGGCGATTGCCTACAAGTAGGGTGACCCGTTGGAGAATCGGCCAACGTTCTAGGACCCGCTCGGACACGGATCAGGCATCACGGTCTGACCGGATGATTCCTGCGGAGGAACTCCGCGGAAACTGGCTCCGGGGACGCAACCCGGATTGAAACTTGGAGGCGAGGGCCGGAATCGAACCGGCGATGCAGCTTTTGCAGAGCCGTGCCTTACCACTTGGCTACCCCGCCGCCTACCGAAGTGCGCAGGAGCTTAGGGGCCTCCGTCTTCGGTTCAAGACGAAGTTTCGTTCGGGCACCAGCGGACGACGCTTTGAGGGCATCACTTGAAAACGAAAACGGGCGCGGTTGCCCGCGCCCGTCCTGATCTGAAATGGCTGCCGGCCAGCGCGTCCTAGGCGCCCATGCCGTCTTCGAAGCTGCCGCCGGCCACGGGGAAGCACAGGTTGTTCTTCACGTAGCGGATGCCGTCGGCGCTGCAGTAGTCGAGGTCCTTGTGGGCGCTCTCGGCTTCGACGATGAGCGGGGCGGTGGCCTTGCCGGTCAGCTCGGTGTAGCGCTGCGGATAACCGGCCGCGATGAGCAGCTCGACGTAGCGCTGCATGTTGAGGTCGCCGCTGCCGAGGTCGGTGAACTGCATGGCGCGTTTGGTCCAGTTCGGTTCCATGGCGCGGAGAGAGACGCCGCGGCGGATGACGAAGTTCTTCACATGGCAGGCGTAGATGTGCTTGGCCACCTTGTTGAAGCGGGTTTCCCAATCCTCGCCTTCCCAGCAGTGGGAGGGATCGGCGTTCACCTGGAGCGATTTGTCGCCGTCGCAGATGTCGACCAGCATAAGGAAGTCGTCGGCCGTGGAGGCGCCGGTGCCGGGATGGATCTCATGGCAGAGCTTCAATCCGAGCTTGTTGGCGTGGGCGCGCAGCTTGGCCGTCTTCTTGACGAAACGTTCCTGGCCTTCCTTGAGCAGGTCGAACCCGCCGCCGGCCCAGAAGCCCCACGGATAGCCGCTGGCGAGTTCCCAGCCGAAGGCGACGCCCCAGAACATCGGGATCGTCTTCACGTTCAGATCGGCCGCGAGGTCCATGAGCTTCAGCAGATACTTCTCGTGCCAGGCTTCGTTCTTGTCGGAGGAAAGCTTCGCGACGTCGGGCGCGATGAAGGGGTTGCCGGACTTGGTGCCGGTCCAGGCGCTGGTGTGGACCCAGAAGGGGCAGTGCGCCGAGATGCCGTCGAGGCTCATGCCGCGGTCCTCGAACGCGGCCTTGATCTCCTTGGCCTTGCGGAACCCGCCCTTGCCGTCGTTGAGCATGTAGTTGCTCGGCTGGACACCGGCGGCGCCGGCGTTGCGGGCGTAGTCGAGGAACTGTTCGAGGGACTTCGCGCCGTGCTGCGCGCCTTCGACGCTGGGATGGTAGCAGATTTTGGCCATAAGGATTGCGTGTGTGTGTAACGACTCGGAGCGGCAAACGATTACTTGCCGGCTTTGGGCATGGCAAGCCGCAGCTCCTCGGAAGTGCGGGAAAAGAGGGCTGACGCCGCCTCGGCCGCCCCCCTAGGATTCCGTAAGCAACTCCCCGCGCCGCCCAACCGCATGAAACTCACCACCCTCGACTGGCTCATCGTGGCCGCGTTCTTCCTGATCTACCTCGGCATCGGCGTGGTGGCGGCCCGCCGGGCGCGGGGCGGGTTCTCCGAGTTCTTTCTCAGCGGGCAACGCATGCCATGGTGGCTGCTGGGCTTCTCGATGGTGGCGACGACCTTCGCGACCGATACGCCGAACCTCGTGACGAACATCGTCCGGACCTCGGGTGTCTCGGGGAACTGGGTCTGGTGGGCCTTCCTGCTGTCGGGAACGGTCACGGTCTTCTTCTACGCGAAACTCTGGCGCCGCTCGGGCGTGCTGACGGACATCGAGTTCAACGAACTGCGCTACTCCGGCAACTGCGCTACTCCGGCAACAGCGCGGCCACCCTCCGCGGCTTCCGGGCCGTCTACCTCGGCGTCTTCTTCAACGTCATGATCATGGCCAACGTCACCCTTGCGGCCGTGAAGATCGGCGCCGTCGTTCTCGGTCTGACGCCGATGCAGACCATCGCCATCGCGGCGACGATCACGGTGCTCTACTCCATGGCCGGCGGGTTGACCGGCGTGCTGCTGACGGACCTCCTGCAATTCGGCGTGGCCATGGCCGGCGCGTTCGGAGCCGCGTGGTTCGTGCTGAAGATGCCCGAGGTCGGAGGAATGCAGACGCTGATGGCGCATCCGCAGGTCTCGCCGCTGCTCAACGTGCTGCCGGACTTTTCGGCGGCGGATTCCACCGCATTGATCGCCACCTTCGTCATCCCGCTCACGGTCCAATGGTGGTCGTCCTACTACCCGGGAGCCGAACCCGGCGGCGGCGGGTATGTCGTGCAACGCCTGCTCGCCGCAAAAAACGAGCGCCACGCCGTCGGCGCCACGCTGCTCTTCAACGCCATGCACTACGCCTTCCGTCCGTGGCCGTGGATCGTGGTCGCACTCGCCTCCGTGGTCGTCTTCCCGACGCTCGATTCGATCCAGAAAGCGTTCCCCAACGTCGACCCGAGGATCATCGGACATGACCTGGCGTATCCGGCGATGCTCACCTTTCTCCCGGCGGGCTTGGCAGGACTGGTCATGGCGTCGCTCATCGCCGCCTACATGTCGACCATGTCCACGCAGGTGAACTGGGGCGCGTCAGTCTTGGTGAACGACCTCTACCGTCGCTACCTCCGGCCCGTGGCTCCGGACAAGGAACTCGTCCGCGTCGGCCAGGTCGCGACCGTCGCCTGCATGGTGCTCGCGTGCGTCGTCGCGCTGTGGCTCGACAATGCGCTCCAGGCCTTCGGCATCCTTCTCCAGATCGGCGCCGGCACCGGCCTGCTCATGCTGCTCCGTTGGTTCTGGTGGCGCATCAACGCCGCCTGCGAAATCGCCGCCATGGTCATCTCCTTCGTCGTGGCCGTGGTCTTTCAATTCGGCCCGGGCAAGGATCTCGGCCAAGCCACGCAGCTCGTCATCGGCGTGGCCATCACCACCGTCGGCTGGATCATCGTCGCGCTGCTGACCAAGCCCGTGGACGAGGAACGGCTCCGGGAATTCTACCGCCGCGTGCAGCCCGGCGGGCCCGGTTGGAAGGCCGTCGTCGAACGCGCCAAACGCGACGGCGTGCAGATCGAGGGCGGCGCCGGTTCCGACGGCGACCTCGGCCGGGCCGGCGTGTGCGCCGTGGCCAGCACCATCGGCATCTACGCGCTGATCTTCGCGGGTGGCTGGTTCACCTACGGCCGAACCGGCCAAGCCCTCGCCGCCAGCGCCGTGGCTTTCGCCTGCGGCGCCGTGGTCTGGAAGATGTGGGGGAAACTGACGTTCCGTTGACGGGGCGTTTGGACTTCGGACACGGTCAGCTCACTGATGTCGCCCACCTTCTTCGACACCCACGCGCACCTCGACTTCCCGGACTTCCAGTCCGATTTGCCGCTGATCGTGGAGCGGGCGCGGGCGGCGGGGATTTCGCGGATCGTCTCCATCGGCACGGATCTCGACGCCAGCGCGCGGGCCGTCGCCTTGGCGGAGCGTTTCCCGGATGTGCGGGCGGTGGTGGGCTGGCATCCGGGCCATGCGTTGGAGGCGCCGGACGACATCCGGCCGCAGCTCCGCGAACTGGCGAAGCATCCCAAGGTCGCGGCCATCGGCGAGACGGGTTTGGACTACTACCGGTTGCCCAGCGGCAAGGGCGGCACGGCCGAGGACGACGCACGCTACAAGGCCAAGCAGGCGCTGCTCTTCCGCCAGCAGCTCGAAGTGGCGGCGGAAGCCGGCCTGAACTGCGTGATCCATCAGCGAGGCGATTGTTTTGCGGACACGATGGAAATCATGCGGCCCTTCATCGGCAAGGTGCGCGGCGTGTTCCACTGCTTCGTCGGCACGCCGGAGCAGATGCGGGCGGTGCTGGAGACGGGTTCGCTCGTGAGCTTCACGGGCATCCTGACATTCAAGACGGCCTTGGAGGTCCGCGAGACGCTCGTGGCCACGCCGCTCGACAAGCTGATGCTGGAAACGGATTGCCCGTTTCTCGCGCCGGTGCCGTATCGCGGCAAACGCTGCGAGCCGGCCTACGTGAAGGACATCGCCGAGGCGGTGGCGCTGGCGAAGGGATGTTCGCTAGAGGAACTCAGCCGCGCAACGTGCGCGACGGCGAAGGGGTTCTTCCGGGGGTTGGAGTGACAAACAGGGGATGCGGATTCATCGAGGTTCTTTCCGAGCCGTCGCGGAGCGACTCAGGAGATCAGCCAGCCACAAGGTGGCTGGAAATGGGCGCCGGTTGACTTCAAGTCCTGGAAGGACGGCGGAAGGTTTTGAAAACGCCGACAGCTCCCGCGTCCCTTCGGGACTCCGAAGCATCTGGATCAAGATCCAGCCACTCCGTGGCTGGCTAATTTCCTGAGTCGCTCCGCGACCCTTCGGCGCC
>JAYUUX010000097.1:0-6172 GCA_043754645.1 Verrucomicrobiales bacterium
GACGCAGAGCGACGGCCGTTTGTTCAGATGGGACTAGCCCGACCCTGCCACAGACACCCAGCCGAAGATCAACGGGAATTCGCCGGTAATCCCGAATCATCCGCCAGCAGGTGGGCGAATCCGATCTCACATCCTTTGCCAGCCATGGCCTTCGTAGTTCGGCTTCGGGAACAGGACCGGATGGAACACTTCGGCGAGCATCTCCACCGAATCGACCAGACGCGGCCCGGGCCGGTTGAAGAAGGCGTCGCCGTCGACCAAAAACACCCGTTTGTCCTGGACCGCCCGTAGTTCGCTCCAGCCCGGCAACGCGGTGAGCGTGGCCAACTCCCGACGCGTCCTGGCGATGTCGAATCCACAGGGCATGACGACGATCACGTCGGGATCCGCCTTCAGGACGGCCGCCCAATCGACCCACGGAGAGTGCACGCCGCTCGACGACATGAGGTTGGTGCCGCCGGCGAGTTCCACGAGGTCCGGGATCCAGTTCCCGGCGGTCATCAATGGATCGAGCCATTCGAGGCAGACGACCCTCGGGCGTTTGGCCAACTGGAAGACCCGGACGATCACGTCCGCGACGCGTGTCTTCAACGACTGGATGTATTCGCGCCCGGAATCGGCCACACCGATGGCCTCGGCGACCTGCGTGAGGTCGATCCACAAATCGGTGAACCGCTTCGGGCTCAGGGAAAGGATCCTGGGCTGAAAACCGATCTCGGCGGCCAGGGCGGCCTCCACCTCGGGCAGCGAAACGGCACAAACCTCGCACTGGGCCTGCGTCAGCACGACATCGGGACGGAGACGCCGCAGCAGCGGGACATCGATCTCGTAGAGCGACAGGGCGTCCTTGAGACGCTGTTTCACCTCGCGGTCGATGGCGGCGCTCGGGGCGTCCGCGTGGATCCGCGAACGCGTGCAGACTGGCAGTCCGACGATCTCCGGCGGGAAGTTGCACTCGTGCGACCTGCCCACCAGCAACGCCTGCATGCCCAACCCGCAGACGATCTCCGTGCAGCTTGGCAACAGGGAGACCACGCGGGTCAGCGGTGGAGACGGCGTCACGGCCAAAAGAGATCAGGCCTGCCCGCCGTGAAGCAAGACCACGATGCAGCCGGTTCGCCTTCTCAAACCTTGTGCTTCATCGAATCCCGGTTCGGCGCGATGCTTGGAGCACCTGTGAACAGCGACATCACCAACCGCGACGATATCCGCCGCCTCGTCGACGCCTTCTACGCCAAGGCGCTGGTCGATCCCGTCATCGGTTTTCTTTTCACCGAGGTGGCCCGGATCGACCTGCCGACGCACCTGCCCAAGCTCTACGATTTCTGGGAAACTCTCCTGCTGGGCGCGACCAGCTACCAGTCGAGCCCGTTGATGCCGCATTTCCACCTGCACATGCGGCATCCGCTGGAGACGGCCCACTTCGTCCGCTGGGTTGAGCTGTTCCATTCCACCGTGGATGAGCTCTTCGCGGGGCCCATCGCCCAAATGGCAAAGGTGCGCTCCGAACGGATCGCGCTGAACTTCCGCGAGCGGATCCAACAGGGTGAGGAGGCGGGATTCTTCGACAGCTACCGTCGCAAAACTGCGCCCGCTCCCGGCCCGGATCAGCCCTTGTAGACGATGACGACGGCGAAGTCCGAGATGAACTTCTGGGTGCCGATGTCGACGTGGGTGTAGGACACGGGAGTGATGCTGACGAAGTTGTCGTCGCCGATCTTGGCGAGGAAGTCGGTCGTCACCTCGTCGAACTTGTCCTTGCCCACCTCCACGCAGTCGCCGTGCTTGATCGTCTTCACCCGGAGATGCCGGCCCGTGTCCTTGGCGGCGACTTCGAGCGGGCGGTTGGGCTTCTGGATGAGCGATTCCGAGGTGGCCCGCTGCGGCACCGTGAACTCCTTCATGGGCCGGTGCGGCGACGTCGACGGCCCGCCGCCAGCCGGCCCGGCCTCGGCCGCCGGAGCCGCCGTGGCAACGGGCGCGGAACGGACATCCGGACCGCCCGCCGCGGGGATCTTGATCGTCTTGCTGCACGACGGGCACTCGATGTCGGTGCCGGAATCGACAGGGTCCGCGGCCAGTTCCTGGTCGCAGAACGGGCAGTTGAAGATGATGTCCATGATGGGGGCGGCTGGTTGAAGCGTTTGAGGGTTAAACCAATGCCCAGACGGGAGCAAGCACCCAGACTCGCCCGCCGCCCCGCGGCATGCCTCAACGAAAGTAGGGCTCCAGCTGCTCGACCCGCGCGATGATCGGCGAGTTCGTGCCCGTGCGGCTCTTCACCATCTCGAAGTAGACCTTGGCCTCCTCCGGTTTCGAGTCCCTTGCCAACACCGCATACTCGAGCTGGATCCAGCCGAGGAGCGGATCGAGGCAGCGCTTCTCGTTTTGTCGCATCCATTCGCGGAGAGCCAACGGACCGGTCGCCCGGGCCGCGTCCAGGGAAGGCCGCAAAGCCCGTGGAACACCGGCCAACGAAGCCTCGTCGATCCCAAGCACCGAGGCCGGCGGCGGCGGACCGCCCGGTCCCGGACCAAGCCACAGGAAGGCCCCGAGGCCGGCGACCAACATCGCGGCGGCGAACACCCAGTGTTTGGAACGAATGGCAGGCACGGCGAAAATCAAACCCATCCCGGCCGCGCGTAAAAGTCCAACATGCTCCAAAAATCCGGCGCCCGGAGCCGGGGCGCAGTTGAATCCCATGCCGAAATGGGGATTAGTCCACGCCGATGCGCGCGCAAATGCTGGGTGTCCTCCTCGGGATCTGGGTCTTGGCGGGATCGCCCGCCCCCGTGCTCGCCGCGCCGAAACCACCGCCGCTCCCGCGCGAATTCCGCGCCGCGTGGATCGCGTCGGTCGCCAACATCGACTGGCCCTCGAAACCCGGCCTGCCGGTCGACCAGCAGAAGGCCGAGCTCGTGGCGATGTTGGACCGCGCCAAGCAGCTCCGCCTCAACGCCGTCATCTTCCAGGTCCGGCCCGGCTGCGACGCGCTCTACCTTTCCTCGTTCGAACCATGGTCCGAATACCTCACCGGCCGGATGGGCCAGCCGCCCCGTCCCTACTACGATCCGCTCGCGTTCGCCATTGTCGAAGCACACAGGCGCGGCCTCGAACTGCACGCGTGGATCAACCCGTTCCGCGCGCTCCATCCCTCCGCCAAGTCGGCCCCGGCCGACAACCACGTCGCCAAGCAGAAGCCCGGACTCGTCCGGTCCTACGGACGACAGCTCTGGCTCGATCCCGGCGAACAGGCGACCCAGGACCACTCGCTCGCGGTCATCCTCGACATCGTCAACCGCTACGACATCGACGGCATCCACATCGACGACTACTTCTACCCCTACCGGGAGAAGGACGCGGCCGGCCGGGAAATCCCCTTCCCCGACGACGTTTCCTGGCGACGTTACCTCGCGCGCGGCGGCAAACTGGACCGCGAGAACTGGCGCCGCGACAACGTCGACCGCTTCGTCGAACGCATGTATCGCGGGGTCAAGGCGTCCAAACGGTTCGTCAAGGTCGGCATCTCGCCCTTCGGAATCTGGCGGCCGAACAACCCGCCGGGCATCCGCGGCTTCGATCCCTACGCCAGCATCTACGCCGACGCCCGCAAATGGCTGGTGAACGGCTGGTGCGACTACCTCGCCCCACAGCTCTATTGGCCTCTGGCGAAGAAGGAGCAAAGCCTTCCCGCCCTCTTCAGGTGGTGGACCGACCAGAGTGCCAAAGGCCGGCCGGTCTGGCCGGGCATCAACTCGACCGTCGTCGGTGAATTGCCCGCCAGCGAGATGGTGAACCAGATCGCGGCCCTGCGGAAAGCGAAGCCGGGCTCCGGCCAGATCTTCTGGAACATGCGGAGCCTGATGAACAACAAGGCGGATCTCGTGGCGACCTTGCAGAGGGATTCCTTTCCGGACGCCGCGCTGGTTCCGGAAGCGGCGTGGCTTGGTGGCAAGGCGCCCGCCGCGCCCAAGGCCGTTTACGGTCGCAGCGCCGGGGAAACCATCATCAGCTGGGATTCATCCAAGGATCCGGCCGTCAGTTGGTATGCGGTGCAGAGCCGCGAGAACGGGAAGTGGACGACGGAGATCCTGCCGGCGAGCAGGCTCATGTGGCGCACGAGCCGAAAGGTCGATGCGGTGGGCGTCAGCGCCGTCGTGCGCACGGGCCATGCGAGCAAACCGTCGGTGGTGGTGGTGCCATAGCACCTTCTCGCTCTCGTCCTCCTTCTCGACCTCGGGATATGAAACGAGAAGGAGCGCGAGGAAGAGAACGAGAATGATTGGACCGACGCCTAAGCCTCCTCCGCCAGCTTGCGGTAGAGGGTGGCCAGGCTGATGTCGAGGATCTCGGCGGCCTTTTCCTTGTCGCCGCCGGCCTGGGCCATGGCGCGGTTGATGTAGGCCACTTCCTGGTCGCGGATGAAGTTCTTCAGGGCCGCGACCGGCTGGTGGCTTCCATTGCCGTTCAGGTGCACGCCGTTTGAAACCGGCGCCAGAGCGGCGCCGTTGGGCGCGACCGGGCCGTTGTTGCCGAGCTGGACCGACTGCGGGTTCGAGTGCCCCTTGGAACCGTTCTTTCCCGCGAGTTCGCCCTCGTTGGGGATGACCTCCTCGGATTCCTCGGACGAATAGGTCCGGAAGATCGGCGGAAGATCGGCCACCTGGATCGTGTCGCCCTCGCACAGCGCGCAGGCGCGTTCGATGGCGTTCTCGAGCTCGCGGACGTTACCCGGCCATTCGTGTTTGCACAGGATCGACATCGTGCGCTTCGAGATGTGGAAGGCCTTGCCCGTCGCGGGATCGGGCCGGGTCCGCAGGAAGTGCAGCGCCAGCAGGGGAATGTCCTCCCGCCGTTCGCGCAGGCTGGGCAGCCGGATGGTGATGACGTTGAGCCGGTAGAAAAGGTCTTCGCGGAAGGTCCCGCGCTTGATGCGTTCGTCGAGCTTCTCGTTCGTCGCCGCGATGATGCGGACGTTCACGTAGACGGGCGAATTGTCGCCGACGCGCCGGACTTCCTTCTCCTGCAGCACGCGCAGAAGACGGCTCTGCAAGAGGGCGGGCATCGTGCCGATCTCGTCGAGGAACATCGTGCCGCTGTCGGCTTCCTGGAACAGGCCCACCTTGTCGTTCACGGCCCCGGTGAAGGATCCCTTGCGGTGCCCGAACAGTTCGGACTCGAGAAGATTCTCCGGAAGGGCGCTGCAGTTGATCGGCACAAAGGGAGCGAACTGACGCCGGCTGTTGAAATGGAGCGCCCGGGCGATGAGCTCCTTGCCGGTGCCGCTTTCGCCGAGGATGAGCACGGTGCTGTCCGTGTTCGCCACGCGTTCCACCATGCGGAAGACGTCCTGCATGGCCTGCGAAGTGCCGACGATCTGGTCGAAGTGGTATTTCTTCTTCAGCTCCTTCTTGAGGATCGCGTTCTCGGAGACGGCCGTGCTGTAGGAAAGCGCGCGCTGGATGGTGAGCTTGAGCTCCTCGAGCTTGAAGGGCTTCTCCAGGTAGTCGAACGCGCCCTTGCGCATGGCTTCGACGGCGGTCTCCACGGAGCCGAATCCGGTGACGACGATGACCAGCGCGGGAGGGCTGAGTTCGCGCGCCTTCTGCACAAGTTCGAGCCCCTGGGCACGGCTCTTCTCGAGGTAGAGGTCGGTGATGACGATCTCGGGCTGGACCGTCTCCAAGGCTTCGGAAGCCGCCGTGAAATTGCTGAAGGGATGCACCTCGTGCCCCTCGCTGCGCAGCAGTTCGGCGACCATTTGGAGCATGGTCACCTCGTCGTCGATCAACATTACCTTCGCCATAGATGCTTCGTTCCTGAAGCAGGGAGTGCCCGGACTCGCCCGGTCCGGTTTCCTGCCAGGACAAAGATCGGCGCAAAGGGATCCGATCCTGAGTCGCAACCGTGAGAAATCTTAGGGGAAGCCCGGAGGCCGGAGTGTCGGCGCCGGCCTAGGCGCGCTTGGGCCGGTAGACCTCGAAGGAGATCTTCTTCCCCGGCTCCTGGGTGATCAGGTAGCCGTGGACCATGTCGTCGAGGTTCTGGAGGGTCCAGGGTTGGCGGTAGCTGGCGCCGTTCTTGGTGAAGACCAACCCGTCGGCGACGAACACGCACGCGTGCATGAACATCCCGCGATGTTCCTTGAGCACGATCAGGTCGCCCAGCCGCA
>JAYUUX010000098.1:0-7466 GCA_043754645.1 Verrucomicrobiales bacterium
TCTTCATGCCGACGAAGCGGTTCTCGACCATGTCCACGCGGCCGACGCCGTGTTTGCCGCCGAGCTTGTTGAGGAACTTCATGACCTGGAGCGGCGACATCTTCTTGCCGTTCACGGCCACGCAATCGCCCTTCACGAAGTCGAGTTCGACGAACTCCGCCTTGTCCGGCGCGTCTTCGGGCAGCACGGAGAGCGTGGTGAAGTAATCGCGGTTCTTCTTCGGGTCGAAGCTGTCATACCACGGGTCTTCGAGAATGCCGGCCTCGTAGGAAATGTGCAGGAGGTTGCGGTCCATCGAGTAGGGCTTCTTCGCGCTGGCCTGCACGGGAATGCCCTTCGCGGCGCAGTAATCGATCATCGCCTGACGACCGGGAAAGTCCTTCCGATACCGCTCGTCACGCCACGGAGCGATGATTTGCAATTCGGGCGCGAGCGCGGCGGCGGTCAGTTCGAAGCGCACCTGGTCGTTGCCTTTGCCAGTGGCGCCGTGGGCGATGGCGTCGGCTTTCTCGGCCTTGGCAATCTCGACCATGCGCTTGGCGATGAGCGGGCGGGCAATGCTGGTGCCGAGGAAGTATTGGCCCTCGTAGATCGCGCCGGCGCGGAGCATCGGATAGATGAAGTCGCTGGCGAACTCCTCCTGGAGATCATCGATGTAAATCTTCGATGCGCCGGTCTTCCTGGCCTTGGCGTTGAGACCCTTGAGTTCGTCTTCCTGGCCGATGTTGGCGCAGAAGCAGATCATCTCGGCGTTGCCGTAGGTGTCTTTGATCCAGGAGAGCAGCACCGAGGTGTCGAGGCCGCCGGAGTATGCGAGAACGATTTTCATGTTCGGATAGAAAAGTCGCCGAGAGTGAACGGCAAGGCGGCGGGCGTGGAAAGCGGTTTCTGGCGGGACCGTGTTTGGCGTGGTGAAACCAGAGCACGGTCTAGGAACTTGACCGGAAGCCTGCGCAATCCCTAAGTTCCCCCTCCGGATTTTAGTGGTGGCCGTAGCTCAATGGTAGAGTCCCAGATTGTGATTCTGGCTGTTGCGGGTTCGAGTCCCGTCGGTCACCCCACTCCATCCTTCCTTCCGGGCCTTTCCCCGGCTTTGCACCGTGACCGGAAGTTCACCGTTGCCCTGTGGAATCCTGCTTGGAGCCGCGGCCTGGGATTCCCAGTCTGTTCCCAGTCATGAGCCAGCCCCATTATCTCATTTCCGATTCCCTGCGGGTGAACCGCCGCTCGTTCCTTTTGATGACGACGTCGCTGGCGGCGGCCGCGGTCTGGTCGTCGCGGGCGTTCGGGGCCGTGGTGAAGAATCCCAAGTTCTCCGGCTATCCGTTCCAACTCGGCGTGGCCTCGGGCGATCCGACGGACGATGGTTTCGTTCTCTGGACGCGGCTGGCGCCCAAGCCGGTAGAGGGTGGTGGCATGACGGATGATTCCGTCGAGGTCTCGTGGCAAGTGGCCGAGGACGAAGCGATGTCGCGTGTCGTCAAGAAGGGCACAACGACGGCCGTGGCCAGTTGGGCGCACTCGGTGCATGTCGAGGTCGAGGGGCTGAAGCCGGATCGCTGGTATTGGTATCAGTTCAAGACCGGCAGCGAGGTCAGCCAAATTGGCCGCACCCGGACGATGCCGCTCGCGCAGTCTACGCCCGACCGGCTGCGTTTCGCCTTTGCCTCCTGCCAACATTACGAGACGGGCCTCTTCAATGCGTATGACCACATGACCCGTGAGGACCTCGACCTGATCGTGCATCTTGGCGACTACATCTACGAAGATGGGGCAATCGAGAAACGTGTCCGGCGGCACAACGGCAAAGAGATCTTCTCGGTCGACGACTATCGGAACCGTTACGGGCTCTACAAATCCGACGCGTCATTGCAGGCCGCCCATGCCATGGCCCCGTGGCTTGTCACGTGGGACGACCACGAGTTCGACAACAACTGCGCCGGAGCCATCTCCGAACACAAGGGGGTCGCGCGCGGGGACTTCCTCAAGCGCCGCGCCAATGCCTACAAGGCCTACTACGAACACATGCCGCTGCGCCGCGCCTGCCTTCCGAAGGGGCCGGACTTGAAGCTTTACCGCCGTCTCCCGTTCGGAACCCTGGCCGATTTCCACGTGCTCGACACGCGCCAGTATCGCACGGACCAGCCTTGCGGCGACGGCAACAAACCGCCGTGCCCCGAGGCCATGGATCCCAAGGGAACGCTGATGGGAAAGAGGCAGCGAGATTGGCTCTTCAAGGGTCTCGGCTCATCGAAGGCGAGTTGGAACGTGCTCGCGCAACAGATCATGATGGCGCGCGTGGACCGACTGGCCGGAGAAGGCGTGAGCCACAGCATGGACCAATGGCCCGGCTACGAGATGGAGCGCAGGCAGGTGTTGAAGTTCCTTCACGACCGCAAGGTGTCGAACCCCGTCGTGCTCACCGGCGACATCCACAGCAACTGGGCCAACGAACTCATCGCGGACTTCGACCAGCTCGATTCGAAGTCGGTGGCCACCGAGTTCGTCGGCACATCCATCAGCTCCGGCGGCGACGGAGTGGAGGCTCCCAAGACGCTCTCCCAGACACTTTCGGAAAACCCGTTCGTGAAGTTCCACAACACCGAACGCGGATACGTCCGCTGCGAAGTGACGCCGCAAAGCTGGCGAACGGACTACCGCACGGTGGACTTCGTCACCAAAGCGGGATCTCCCGTGCACACCCGTGCTTCGTTCGTCGTGGAGTCTGGCAAGGCGAAGTTGAACAGGGCCTGAACCGCAGGCCGGGCGTCCGCCTCGTCGTGTTCAAGGCCCGTAGGGCCGTCCTGTCTATAGAACATTGCTCACCACAAATGCCCAAGCTCCGTAGGAGCGACCTCGTTGGGCCGCTCCTACGGAGCTTGGGTTCAAGGGAGGTCGGGATTCTATAAACCGACGGCTCCTCCGGAGCCGATAAAAAAGCCAGTTGCTACCTCAGTGCGCTTCCAGCCAGTTCGCGCCGGTGCCGATCTCGACTTCGATGGGCACGGGGAGCGGCAGGGCGATCTTCATCAGATCGGCGACGAGCGCGCGCAGTTCGGCTTCTTCGGGGACGAAGAGGTCGAAGACGAGTTCGTCGTGGACCTGGAGGAGCAGCCGGGATTTCAGGCCGCGTTTGCCGATCTCCGCGTGGATGCGGGCCATGGCGATCTTGATCATATCAGCGGCGGTTCCCTGGATGGGCGTGTTGATGGCGTTCCGTTCGGCCGCGCCGCGCACGGTGGCGTTGCCGGAGTTGATGTCGCGCAACAGCCGGCGGCGGCCGGTCACGGTCTGCACGTGGCCGTGGGTGCGGGCAAACTCGATGGTCTCCTGCATGTAGCGCTGGATGCCGGGATAGCTGCGGAAGTAGTGCTCGATGATCTCGGCTGCTTCCTTGCGCGGAATGGCCAGGCGCTGGGCCAAACCGAATGCGGAGATGCCGTAGGCGATGCCGAAGTTCACCATCTTGGCCTTGCGCCGCATCTCGGGCGTGACGAGTCCGGGCATCACGCCGAAGACGCGAGCGGCCGTGGCGGTGTGGATGTCCTCGCCGTTCTTGAACGCCTCGATCATCGCGTCTTCGCGGCTGAGCGCGGCGATGATGCGGAGTTCGATCTGGGAATAGTCGGCGGAGAGGATGCGCCAGTCGTCCGATGTGGGGCCGGTTTGTAACCGGCCCTTCTGTTCAACGCCGGAGGAAATTGTTTCCGAACTGAGTGAGAGAAGATCAGGGGCAGCTGGCTTCGAGCTTCCGTGTTGTGAAACGGGAGCCTCTCCCGTTTCGGATATCAGAATCGCCGGCTGGAAGGCGGCGGCACTTTGGCGGGCGACGAACGCCCGGCGGATCTCCTGCCCAAGCTCGGTGCGGATCGGGATGTTCTGGAGGTTCGGGTCGTTGGAACTCAACCGTCCGGTGGCGGTGGCGCACTGGAGATAGTTCGTGTGCACGCGCCCGGTCTTCGGATGGATCGCCTCGGGCAAGGCGTCGGCGTAGGTGCTCTTGAGCTTCGACACGCCGCGATAATCGAGGATGCGCTGCACGATTTGATGCGTGCCGGCCAATGACGTGAGCGTCTGTTCGTCGGTCGCGAACTGGCCGGTGGCGGTCTTCTTCGGTTTCTCGACCAGCTTGAGTTCGTTGAAGAGCACTTCGCCGAGCTGCTTGTTCGAGTTCACGTTGAACTCGCGTCCGGCTAGGCGCTGGATGTCGGCCTCGGCGGCGGCCATCTCCTTCGCAAGCTGCACGCTGAAGTCGGCCAGCACGGCGGCATCCACGCGGATGCCTTCGAGCTCCATCGCGGTGAGCGTCGGGAGAACGGGCATCTCGACTTCATGGAACACTTTCTCCAGTCCGTTCTCGCGAAGCATGGGCTCCAGTTTCTCGCGGAGCTGCCACGTGACGTCGGCGTCCTCGGCGGCGTAACGGGCGACGTCGGCCAAGGGCACGTCCGACATGCGGCGCTGGCCCGGACCCTTGGGACCGATGAGCGTCTCGATGCTGATGGGGGAATAGCCGAGAAGCCGTTCGGACAAGTAGTCCATGCCGTGCCGCTGGTCCGGCTCGATCAACGCGTGGGCGATCATCGTGTCGAAGAACGGACCGCTCACCGGGACGCCGTGCGTGGCGAGCATGGCCAGATCGAACTTGAGGTTGTGGCCGATCTTCAGTGCCGACGATGCGAAAAGCCTGCGGAGGTGGGACGACACGCGCTGCGAGTCGTCGCGAAGCCGCAGCGCGGCTTCGCCCACCTGGTCCAGCGCGACGTAGTAGCCCGTTCCCGCCTCGCAACTGAAAGCGATGCCGAGAAGGCGCGCGTCCTTGGGATCGAGGCCGTCCGTCTCGGTGTCGAAACAGAACGCGGATTGTCCTGAGAGTTTGGTGACGAGTCCGGCCAAAGCCTCAGGCGTGTCGATGAGTTCGTAACGCGGCCGGGTGTCGGCGATGGAGCGGAGGGATGGCGCTGATGCCTGATCCCGGATGCCGGATTCAAGATTTTCGGCTTCGGACGATGCTGGATCGACCGAAGGTGCTCCGGGATCCGGGATCCGGGATCCGGGATCTGGTTTGCCAAACAGGTCCAACTCATCCGGCGCGCTCGCGGGCTTGGAAACTTTCCGTCCCGTCACCTCCGCTGCCGCCGGGCCCGCGCCGCCGCGGCCGGCCTTGAAGCCTTCCCCGAAGAGGCGCCGGCCGATGGCGTTCATCTCGAACTCGGCGCAGAGCGCCTTCACGGCCTCTTCGTTCGGAGATGGGAGAACCAGTTCGTCGAGCGTCACGTTGACCGGTGCGTCGGTGATGATCGTGGCGAGACGTTTGCTCAGGCGGGCGTCGGCGGCATGCGCGCGGACGGCTTCGCCGAGCTTGCCCTTGATCTCGTCGGCACGGGCGAGCGTTTCCTCGAGCGAACCAAACTGCGCGATGAGTTTCGCGGCGGTCTTCTCTCCAACGCCTTTGATGCCCGGGATATTGTCCGAGGCGTCGCCCATCAAGCCCAGGAGATCGATGACCTGGTCCACCCGCTGGATGCCCCACTTCGCGCAAACGTCGGCGGCCTTCATCAACTCCACTTCGTTGCCCTGACGCCCGGGCTTCCAGATGAACGTGTGCTCGTCGACGAGCTGCCCGAAATCCTTGTCCGGCGTGACCATATAGGTGTCGAACCCGTCCTTCTCCGCACGCCGCGCGAGCGTGCCGATCAGGTCGTCCGCCTCGAAACCGTCGATGGCCAGCACGCGGATGTTCATCGCCTCGATGAACCGGCGGACGTGCGGCAGCGCGGCTGAAAGTTCCTCCGGCATCTCCTCGCGTTGCGCCTTGTAGGCCGGGAAATCGACGTGCCGCGGCGTCGGTGCGTGCGTGTCGAAGGCGACGGCGAGATGCGTCGGCTGCCAGTTCTGGCGGATATCGAGGAGCGTGTTGATGAAGCCGTAGATGGCGGAGGTGTTGAAGCCGGTCGACGTGCGGATGGGTTTCACGGCAAAGGCAAAGTGCGCCCGATAGACGAGCGCCATTCCGTCGAGGAGGAAGAGACGTTTTTCCAGTGCCATGCCGCAGGCTAGGCGGCGGAGGCTTGCGTCCACAAGAAGCGCGTCGGGAGACAAGTTGAGTCCGGGAAGTATTGCGGAAAGAAGACCTCAGCAGACGGTGTCGCCTGAGCCGCCATTCATGCGTTTTCCGCGCCCTGAAAAACCGGACGCCGACCGACGTCGGGCGGTTACAGTTCATTCAACGGCGTTCGAACTTTTAGTTTGAAAGATTATGAAACTACAGGGGGTGCTGCCGCGTCGTGTTATGCGTTGAACGGGAGAACCCGGATCACGAACGAAAAATCAAACAGGGAAACAATATGGACCACACAAGAAACAGCATCTGGGAAGCAGCCCGCAGGACCGTCCTCGAGATCCGCTTCGACACGGAAGGCCGCCCTCTCAACCGCCCCGTGCGCACCGTCTCCGCCATCAAGCCGGCCCGGCGCATCCAAAGCCGCCGCGCCGCCGAAGCCGTCCGCCAGCTTCGCCAGGAAGCCGAAGGACAGATCCGCACGCTCAAGGCCCTTGGCGTCGCCTCCATCCTCATCACCGTGGCAGTCGCGGTTCTCGCGCTGACCAGCGTCAGCGGAGCCGCTCCGAAGCTCCAGCAGGGTTTCGCCGTCATCCACCAGTTCGTCGACGGGTTCCTGTCCTGATGAACTGCACGCGGCATTGAACCGCAGAAAACCGGAGCCGGAACGGACACGGGAGTCCGCCGATGGCTCCGGGTTTTCTGCGGTTATTCAGAGGGAACGACGAACGGGCGCCGCGTCGAACGGGCAACCAAGGGAGGGTCTCCACCAAAGGACGGGAGGACGGTTTTTTTGGGACGGGCAGGTTAGGGGCATGGGGCTACCTTTATGAAACAGAACCTTGGAACCATCGACCGCGTCGTCCGGACCATTCTCGGCATTTCGATTCTGTTGGCTGGATACTTTTTGCACAGCTACTGGGGATTGATCGGCCTTGTGCCGCTTCTCACCTCCGTAGTCGGCTTCTGCCCGGCCTACTGTCCGCTGCGGATCACGACGTGCAAAAATTGCCGGAAGTGAACGGACAGTTCGCCGGTTGATGGTGGATTCCGAATGGCGGGTGCCGGTGAATTCCACTATCAGGATCGGCATGGCCAATCACCACGTGCTGACACCCGAAGTCGTCGACTCCGGATTGAAACACCTCCGAAAGACGGACCGCGTCCTGCGTGCCGTCATCGATGCGGCCGGTCCATTCACCCTCAAACCGAGGCGCAACCGTTTCGGAGCGCTCACGAGTTCGATCATTTCCCAGCAGATCTCCACCTCGGCGGCGGATTCGATCAAACGGAAGCTCAAGACCCTCATCGCACCCAAGCGCCTGACAGCCGACGTGCTTGCTTCCTACACGCCCGAACAACTTCGCACGGCCGGGGTGTCCCCGCAGAAGGCCGGCTATCTCCT
>JAYUUX010000099.1:0-2336 GCA_043754645.1 Verrucomicrobiales bacterium
TCGCCTCCGGCCAGTCCTTCTCTTTCTCCCGCTCGCTCTAGTTCTCGAATCATATCTCCGAGAAAGAGAACGAGAGCGAGGCCGAGAAGGAATCCACCCACCGTCTTGCGTCCCACGCCGGCATTGCCTTAGCGTCCGCGCTTCGATTTTTGCCGTCCTGCGGAACAGTCTGTGGGACTTCGAACAACTTACTACGGACAAACGCATGGCCTTCCTCAACGACAATTACCTCAAGCTCAAAGCCGGCTACCTCTTCCCCGAGATCGGCCGCCGCGTGAAGGCGTTCACTGACTCCAATCCCGAAGCCGCCAAACGCCTCATCCGTTGCGGCATCGGCGACGTCACTGAAGCCCTGCCCGACGCCGTCGTGAAGGCCATGCACAAGGCCGTCGACGAGATGGCCTCGCGCGCCACCTTCAAGGGCTACGGCCCCGAGCAGGGCTACGATTGGCTCCGCGCCGCCATCGCCCAGCATGAATTCCGCGCCAAGGGACTCGACGTGGCCGACGACGAGATCTTCGTCAGCGACGGCTCCAAGTGCGATTGCGGCAACATCCTCGATATCCTCGGCTCGAAGAACAAAATCGGCGTCAGCGATCCCGTCTACCCCGTCTACGTCGACACCAACGTCATGGCCGGCCACACCGGCGATGCCGACGCCAATGGCGCCCACGCTGGGCTCGTCTACCTGCCTTGCACCGAGGCAAACGGCTTCATTCCCGAGCCGCCAAAGGAGCACGTCGACGTCATCTACCTCTGCTCGCCGAACAACCCCACCGGCGCCGCCGCGTCCCGCGCGCAGCTCGAGGCTTGGGTCAGCTACGCCCTCGCCCACAAGGCCATCATCCTCTTCGACGCCGCCTACGAGGCCTACATCACCCAACCCGGCATTCCGCACTCCATCTACGAGATTCCCGGAGCGCGCGAATGCGCCATCGAGTTCCGCAGCTTCTCCAAGCACGGCGGCTTCACCGGCACCCGTTGCGCCTACACCGTCGTGCCCAAATCGCTGAAGGCCGCGACCGCCTCCGGCGAAATGCTCCCGCTCCATCCTCTGTGGAACCGCCGCATGAGCACCAAGTTCAACGGCGTTCCCTACATCGTGCAGCGCGGCGCCGAAGCCCTCTTCACGCCGGAAGGCAAGGCCCAGGTCCAGGCCCTCATCGAGCACTACATGGGCAATGCCCGCATCCTCAGCGACGGCGCGAAAGCGGCCGGGCTCACCGTCTTCGGCGGCGTGAACGCGCCCTACATCTGGGTCAAGACACCGGCAGGCGTGGGCAGTTGGCAGGCCTTCGACAAGATCCTGAACGACGCCAACGTCGTCATCACCCCCGGCGCCGGTTTCGGCTCCAAGGGCGAAGGCTACTTCCGCATCAGCTCCTTCAACAGCCGCGCCAACGCCGAGGAAGTCGCCAAGCGCCTCCAGGCGTTGAAGTGGTGACCCCCTAGCCGCCGAGGTCACAAGGCGGACGAACACCCGACGACTCCGGTCCCATGACCAACGCGAATTCAACGAGCGGTGTTGCCGAAACCCGCCCGTTGTTTCCTCCTCTTCGCGCTTTGGCGACCAGTCGGTCGATGAGCAGTCCAACTCCGGATTGGCAATCCGGGTTGCCTTGCCGGAGTCTCCAAGGCCGGTTGTTTCCGTAGCACGATGCCGCACCGCCTCGAACATCCCGACCAGTTCTACCTGCATGCCGCCGCCGGCTGGATGGGGCTCCGTGATTTCATTTCGGCGTCCGCGGAGCTGGATTCCGTCCGGCCTTCGTCCCAGGACCATCCGGCGGTGTTGGAACTGCGCTTCGCCATCGCGGCGCACCAGAAGGCCTTCGCCGACTGCGAACGTTGGGGGCGTCACCATGCCGAGGTTCATCCGGGCGACGCGCAGGGTTGGATCAACCTGGCGAACGCGCTCTTCTGGCAGGCGCGCTACGACGAGGCGCACGCCAGCGCCACGGCTGTATTGGAGAAGTTCCCGGACCAGTGGCCGCTGCGCTACAATCTGGCGTGCTATTGCGTGAAGCTGAACGACCTCGACCAGGCCAAGCGCTGGTTCAACGAATCCGCCAAGCTGGCGGAGGGCAAGGAGCTGCGGAAGCTGGCCTTGAATGATCCCGACATGAAGGAGCTGTGGGATTGGGTGAAGAAGCATTCCGCCCTTTCGGACAAGCCTTCGGCGGCGTGATCCGCGTGCGGCTTCGGGAACCAGAAATCCCCTTTGACTGAAAACCGACCTCCGCTAGGCTGCCGCGCCTGTTTTCAGGCACCCTTATGGCCAAGCTGACCGTCAAAGACATTTCGTTCCAAGGTCTCCGCACCTTCGTCCGCGTGGA
>JAYUUX010000100.1:0-2855 GCA_043754645.1 Verrucomicrobiales bacterium
CCAACGGCCGCCTTGTTCAAACGACTCCTCCTGCACACGTGACACGCTCCAATTGGTCGAGGCCTCGCCGTTCTCCCAAACACGCAGAGAAATCAGGCATGTGTCGCGGCGCGCATAGTCCGCCCGGTTGGTGGCGATCTCAAAGCCGACCAGCTCAACCGTGATCGGACCGTTCGTAGAACGCATCGTCGTATCCGGAGCCCAACCCTCGACCTGAGGCGGCCTGCCCTTCAGATCCAGCGTCGTCGTGTGGAAAGGGATCCCGGTAGTCCTCGAATTCGGAACAAGCTGGCTTCCGGAAATCTCAAACCACTCCAGGGACACAATTCCCACTCCTCGTGGAAGGCGCGGAAGGGCGTAGCCGTGGACGATCGTCTCGCTTCCAGCCACAGGAAAAGACCTCGCCTGTATCCACGGACCTTCGACGCCCATGTGGACCACTCTCAAAACCGGAGCGCTCCCTCCGCGCACGCTCGTCCAAAGCACCGCGGGTTCCCCGTCCATCGTCGCTTCAGTCCGTCTGACAGAACTATTGCCGGTCAAGAGCCGCTCAAAGAAGGCGGACAACCTTGCTTTGCCCGACGCGATTGGAAACCGGTTCGTCGGACCGAACGTGGCTCGGTGAACAATTACCTCCCCACCGGATGCGGTTTTGAACTCGGCCAAAGGCCGGTTTGCAAACCAGATGACCGCGATCAGCGCGACAAATACGGCTACGCCGATGATGATCCAACGGACAGTTGAACGTTCCATTTCGGTTCCTTGGGTTGGCCGAAATGAAACCCGCCGGGACGCGGTTTAAAAGAACGGATTGTGGGCCTTTTCCTGCGCGATCGTGGTCAACGGACCATGCCCCGGACAGAGCAGGGTTTCCGTCGGCAGGTTGAAGATCGATTCGCGCACCTTCTGCTTGGCCAGATCCCAAGACTGGTTCCCCCGCCCCATCGATCCGGCGAAGATCGCGTCGCCGACGATTGCAGCAAACGGACCGTCCTCCGGGAAATTGCCGATCACATAAGTCACGCCGTCCTCGGAGTGGCCGGGCGTTTCGCGGTTCGAAATGCGCAGGCTGCCGAGCATGATGAAGTCGTTCCGCCGATTGCGGTGCTCCGGCGGCGTGCCCTTGAGATCCGAATGCATGCGGACCTTCGGATACTTCTCGCGGATCGCACCCAACGCGGCCACGTGGTCGGAATGGCCGTGTGTCAGGAAGATATGTTTGAGCTGAAGATTGTTCTCCTCGATCAAGGCCAAGATCGGAGCCGCGTCGAAGCCGGTGTCGAACAAGGCGGCCTCGCGGTTCACCTCGTCCCACACGACGTAGGCGTTGACGGTCATGCCTTCGCTTTCGGTGGTGATCTGCCGAATCTCCCGCCACTGACCGAGGTCCGGGGGCGTCGGCTGCCAGCCCTTCACCAGGCCTTCCAGCTTCGCGCCATCCAACTGCACGAGCTTGCCGAGAGCGGTGTAGTTGATCGCCTTGGAGAGGGTGCCGGTCGATTCGAAGTCGGAGAGTTCGGCGACGGACAGGCCTGCGGCTTGGGCGGCTGCTTCCGGCGAGGCGTTGACGGACAGGCGGGCCTTGCGAACGACATCGCCGGCGTGGTCTTCGAGAATCATGGCGCGGGAAGGTAGGCGTCCCGGGCAAGGCCGCGCAAGTGGGGTGAAGAGGGGAGCCGTCGAGCGACGGAAAAGACCGGCCGGCGACGAAGCGGCCCACGGGAAACGAGGTCTTGGCCTGACGACGTGTGCTGTCCGCGTCCCATGCAGCCGGAACGAACTGTCGACATGTCCGGTCCCCGACCCGTTGTTGACGGTCTTGAGTTTGACCGCAACGCTCGCGCGCCTGATCGCACGTCGTTTCGAGATGCTGTTCATGGTTTTGTCCGTGTCGCCCATCCGCCACCAATCCGTCGCCAATTCCGGACGTCTCGAACAGACGCCCCGCGAAGACACCCACGAAGCGGGCCGGAGGCCTGCGCGGCCCGGACGCGGACTTGCGACGTTGGTGGTTTTGTTCCTGCTTTTTCCGGGGGGACTCTCCGTCCGGGCGCAGGAATGGCAGAGGGAGTTTGCCGCCATGCCGCTGGGTGAGCCGGTCGTGGAACTCAACCGGACCAATGCAGCCCGCGTCATGCTTGGTGCGTTCAAAGCCAATCCCACGGTCAAGGCTCTCGTTTTCATGCCGGGAGCGACGGACGAACTCTACTTCTTCGACCGCGACAAGGCTCGGTTGACCAGTTCTTCTCCAACCTTGCTCGACGCGGTCGCGGCCTACACGAACCAGACGCGGATCCGGGCTACTTTCCGTGCGCCATTCCTGCTGCTGCATTCGGGGGAAGATCCGCTGCAGACGACGGTGGTCGTCGAGGACCCGAAGACGTTGGAAAGGCTGCGCGGAAGGGTCTACGCCAAGAAGTTCACCTACGAGGATCAGCCATGGGAGTTCGTGCGGCGCGAGGTCGGCTGGAACCTCAACATCAATGCCGGACCAAGCGGGACGTCGGAGCCGTCCTTTCATTTCTACCGCCACACCTTGGCCGGTTTCGGGCTGAACGGCATGGAGGCACTCGAAGCGATCTCGATGGCGGGCAAGACGACGGTCACGGTCAAGAAGCGCGCGCTTTTCTTCAAGGCCGACACGCGCTTCAACCAGCGACCCGAGTCGAGTGCGGACCGGGTAAAGCGTCTCCTCGAACGGAAGGAAAACGAGCCCGTTTCGAAGCCGTGAGCACTTCGCGCCACGTTGCCGCGTTCTAGGGAACCGCTGATTTAATCGGCGTTGGATGGAAAGGCTGCTGACGGCGGTGGAGTGTGCGGGCAGGATAGGGGCATGGAACAGCAGAGGAGTTTCG
>JAYUUX010000101.1:0-3820 GCA_043754645.1 Verrucomicrobiales bacterium
GCCCACGAGAAGGAGCTCGGCCTGCTGAAGACCAACTTCGTCTCGATGGTTTCCCATGAATTCCGCACGCCGCTCGGAATCATCCTCTCGTCCACGCAGATCCTGACCGACTACCACGGGGAGCTCGCCGGCGACGAACGCGCCGAACAGCTCGCCTCCATCCACAAGAATGTCCGCCGCATGGCCGGCCTGATCGACGAGGTCCTCCTTCTTGGCCGGGTTGAGGCCGGCCGGGTCGAGTTCAAGCCGGAGAGGGTCGATCTCGCGGGGATTTGCCGCCGGATGGCCGACGAGGTCGGATCCTCGACGGATGCGCGGTGCCCGATCGTGCTGACGGCCCCCGCCGAGGCGGTCGACGTTTCGCTCGACGAACGCCTGTTGAACCACGTCTTCACCAACATCCTCTCGAACGCCGTGAAGTATTCGCCGGCGGGAACCCCGGTGCAGTTCCGCTGCGGAACCGACGGTGACGACGCCGTCTTCGTCGTGCAGGACCAAGGCGTGGGCATCCCCGACTCCGACCAGCCTTGGCTGTTCCAGGCGTTCCATCGTGGTCGCAATGTGGCGAACATCCCCGGCACCGGCCTCGGCCTCACCATCGTCAAACGCTGCGTCGAGCTCCACGGCGGCGACATCTCGATCGACAGCGCGGTCGGCCGTGGAACCACCGTGACCGTGCGCGTGCCGGCGCAGGCCCGGCGGGTCAGGACGCTTGACCCCGGAGTAGAAACAACCGACACGAAAGGCGCGACCGCATGAAGAAAATCCTCGTGATTGAAGATGAGCCCGAGATGCGGAGGAACCTCCTCACCATCCTCCGCCTCGAAAAGTTCGAGCCCGTGGGCGCCGAGAACGGCAAGGCCGGTATCGCCCTCGCCAAGTCCGTGAAACCCGACCTGATCCTGTGCGACGTGATGATGCCGGAGATCGACGGGTTCGGTGTCCTGAGGGCGCTCCGTGCGGATGCCGCGACCGCCTCGATCCCCCTCATTTTCCTGACGGCCAAGGGTGAGAAGGCCGACATCCGCAGCGGCATGAACCTCGGTGCGGACGACTACCTCACCAAACCCATCGACAAAACCGACCTGCTGTCCGCCATCACGTCGCGATTCGCGAGACAGCAGCAGCAGGTGCGGACCGACTTCAGGCCGAACTTCGATTCCTTCGAGCCTCTCTGCGTCCTCGGTCTGACTCCGCGCGTCGCCGAAGTGCTCCTGTGGGTGGCCCAGGGCAAGACCAACTCCGACATCGCCTCCATCCTCGGGGTCTCCGAGTCCACGGTGAAAAAGCATGTGCAGGAGATCTTCGAGAAGCTCGGCGTCGAGACCCGCAGCGCCGCCGCGCTGCGTGCGCTTGAGATCCTTGGGTCCAGGGGCTGAAACCGCTTCTCGGGCTGCTGTCGCGTCACACAAGCCCGGTCAGCGTTCCCGTCGCGTCCTGGAACTTCGAAGTCTCCACGCCCATCTTCTGGATCAGGGTAAGGAACACGTTCGACAGCGGCGTTTTCGCAGTTTTCGGGAAACCTGTCGGCCGGTCGGAAGTCGAGCCCATGGAACAGGTCGCTGACCGTGTTGTTGTATTCCGTGCGGTTCAACCGGCGGAGAACCACCGAGGCGCGGCGGCTCGCGATCTCGGCCCGGCCCAGTTCGGCGGTGACCCAGTCGGTGAACTTTCCCGCCGATGTCGGATCGGGCTGGGGTTCGTCCTCCGGCGGCATCTCGTGGCTGTTGACCGCGTTCAGCACTTCGGCCCATTTCGATCGGGTGGAACCATCGAGGAACGTGTTCGGGAGCATCGTGTCGACCCGGAGCTTCCCCTTCGACTTCTCGGGCCCGTGACACCGGATGCAGTGTTCCTTGAGGTAGGGATGGGCGATCCGGCCAAAGCCTTCGGCGTCGCCTTGATGCGCGGCCGCAGCGGACCGCGCCGCCATCTGGCACACGGCCACCAGAATCAATCGGATGACGCGCGCGGTCTTCAAGAGGATGGAATGCCGGGAAGCTTTCATAGCCCGACGATCCCGCACAACGGCCGATTCACCTTTCCTCGTCGGCGGGCACCCCGGCGTTTGCACCGGCCGACACGCATGGGTGTCTCACCGGTTGAACTGCGGATGGCTCTTCAGCTTCTCCCACGTCTCCGGATTCAACGGCGCCTGCCGGTGAATCGGCTCATGCATCGGTTCCGCCGCGCCGGAGCGTTTCGCGCGCTCCAGCCACCGCAGATCCAGGGGCGCCGCTAGGAGCGAAAGATCGTTGGCCGCCACGGTCGTCTCTTCCTTGTCGCCGATGGACTGGCCCGAGCCGACGTAGAATCCCGCCAGCAGGAACGACACGCGGATCATCGTCGAACGCGAGTAGGTCGCCAGATTGCACGGCCGGGCCGGATCCAGATGCCGATGGAGCAGCGTCAGGAACGGGAGCGTCCACATCTCCGGATTTTTCCCGGGTGAACACGGATCGAATAGGATCGCGTGCGGCGCCGGCCGATCGCCACCTGGCTGCGCAAGCAAGGTCGGAATCTCGCTCAGCGTGGACGTCCAGTGGACCGGGCAATTGCCGATCTGGAAGCGCGCTTCCCCCGTGGCCAGCAGGCTTTCCACCGCCGCCTCGAAGCCTTTGAAGTATCCCAGCGCGATCCGGTGCTGGAAACCGAACGCCAGCGCGCCCGCCGTCCGGTCGAAGCTGAGGATGCGGATTGGCCGGGGCCCGGAGGTTGCCGCCGCTTGGCTCAGGGCGTTCAACGCGGCACAGGCATTGGCCGCGCCGCCGAGGCCGATGTCCCAGATGACAAATTCGCCCGTCGTCTCACCGAGGCGTTTGGCGAGCTGGAGCTGTTCGGCGTAGAGCGTCCGGGCTTCCTCGGCCGCGCCGACGACGGGATGGAACGTTTCCGACGATGCAAGCGAGCGGATGCTGAACGCCCCATAGGGCAGATGGATGAGTTGGTATTCGGCTGTCGTTTCCACGTGCCGGAGACCCTATCGGATTATCCGCGACAACACTCGGAAGATTTGATCGCGGGATCAGCCGTTGAGATCCAGACAGACGACGTCGCCCTTGGCGTTGCGCAGATAGAGTTTGCCGTTGGCCAGCGCGGGCTGCGTCCACGTCTTGCCGCCGAGGGCCTGGGTGCGGGCGAGGATCTCGGCCTTCTCCGGAGTGGCTTTGAGGATCGCCAGTTCGCCGTTGTCGCTGAGAACGATCAACCGGTCGCCGGCGGCGATGACGCTGCCCTGGCCGAAGCCGCCCAGGCTCCACTTGACCCCGCCGGTCTTGATGTCCACGCAGCGGAACTCCTGGTTCGGCCTCTTATAGCCGGCGGAATCGTGGCCATAGAGCACGTCGCCGATCGCGACCGCCGTGCAGGTGAAGGTGGAGAGATTCATGTTCTTCCACAACCGCTTCTGCTGTCCGCTGGAGAGGTCGAGCAGTTCGCCGCCGTCATCGCCCGAGCTGATGAAGACTCCGGCCGAAGTGAGCACGGGATCGGAGCAATGGGTCTCGTAACCTTTGCCGAACTTGTGACCGAAGAAGCGTTTTCCATCGGCTAGACGGAAGCCGATGAGCTCCTTCTTCTGATGCGCCAGCAGCACGTCATCGCTGCCCACCTTGGTGACAACGGGGGTGTTGAAGCTGTTGTTCTCGCCGCCGCCGCTGGACCAGATCTTCTTGCCCGAGGCTTTCGCCAGCACCGTCGGACCGTTGCCGAAATTGAGGATCAGCTTCTCCCCCACGACCAGCGGGGCCCCTGAAACGCCCCAGTCGCTCTTGGTCTTGCCGGCCACTTCCTGGAGATCCACGGACCATTTGTTTGTTCC
>JAYUUX010000102.1:0-4840 GCA_043754645.1 Verrucomicrobiales bacterium
TCGGGCAGTGAAAGGCTGACAAAAATGGCGTCGGGCGGGTGGGCGGCAGCGTGGTCCAAGGCCTCGGCCTGGGCCGGTTTGCCGACGATGGTCCAGGTCGTGTCCTTGAGGCCCTCCGAGATGAGTTCGCAGATGGCGGGCTTGTCGTCGACCACGAGGATCTTGAGCGGATCGTCGAAGCGCTTGGATTTCATTCCCGGGCCGCCCTTGGGCTTCAAGTCGATCACGCGGCCTGCGCGGTCGATGATCGTCTCCTCCTTGAAAGGCTTGATGAGGCAGTCGCGGACGCCCGCCTTGGCGATCTTGACCAGGCTGTCGCGGCTGGTTTCAGCCGTGAGCATGATGACGGGAATGCCCCGCAGCTCGGGGTCGGATTTGAGTTTGGTCAACGTTTCGTAGCCGTCCATGACCGGCATCGAAACGTCGAGGATGATCAGATCGGGTTTCTCCTTCGCGGCGACGGCCAGACCCTCGACCCCGTTGCAGGCTTCCAGGACCTCGCAATCAAAGGACTTGAAGGCCTTCGCTATGACCAGACGGATGGTCCTGCTGTCGTCTACGGCGAGTATTTTGGGTCCCATGACTTACACGTTGGGTTCGGAAGGTTTGATCAGGAGTTCCATGACAACCGGTTGCCGGGACTCGTTGATAAAGGAACAGACGACCCTCTCGGCATCGGTCTCCGGATCGAGGACGAAACTGCTTCCCCTGACGATCGAGGGAGCGGTCAGGACGCAGCCGACTCCGCGCTCGGACAGTTTGGCGCGGACGGCGTCCATGACCGTGTTGGTGTTCTCGCCGACGGAGTCGTTGACCATCTCGTCCGTCACGAACTCCGTTTCATCGAGCCCGGCCATCCGGGCGGTGAGGCGCCGCGCAAACGAAACGGGGGAATAGATGTAGGCCACGCCGGTCATGTCGCCGAAGAATCCGACGGCCCCGGCGATGTTCGGTTCACCGGCCGGAAGGGCCGATCCAGACCGGTCGACTTTCATCTCCATCCCGAAAACCGTCGCATAGACGTCCAGAAAGACGCCGGCGACCAGTTCTTCGAGGTCGAATTTCATCAAGACTGGTCATCGGCGGCGGCGGCATCGACTTGAGCCGTATTACTTCCCGATCCCCGCAGAGAGAGGCTCAACTCGCGGCGCAAGATGCCGATCACCCCATCCGATGCTTACCGCGAATTTGGAAAAGGTTCTCCAGCCGATGGACCCGGACAAGATCAACACCCGTCTCCGTCAGTGTCCGCGGCTCCCCTCGCTCAACAGCATCAATTCCGCCCTCCGCGAACTCCTCGTGGCCGACCAGCGCTACACGGCGCAGATCGCGGAGGTGATCCGGCGCGATCCCAGCCTGACAGCCCGCCTGCTCCGCCTCGTCAATTCGGTCTACTACGGTCTCCAGAACCCCATCAACAGCATCGAGGAGGCGGTCTTCTACCTCGGGGTCCGCCAGATCCGGCAACTCGCGATGGTCACCCCGGTGATCGAGGATTTCCAGAAGCTGGCCGGCAATGCCCCGTTCGCCTGGCGGGATTTCTGGCAGCACTGCATCGGCGTAGCGATCGTCACCCGCGAAGTCCTCAGCGCGGTCCAGACTCCGCCCGACGAGGTGGACTACGTCGCGGGACTGACCCACGACGTCGGCAAGATCGTGATGGCCTCGGCGTTCCCGGAGCACTTTGCGGAGATCCACCGCAAGCTGGGGGACTACGACGGTTCGTTGCTCGAACTCGAGGAGCGCATCCTCGGCATCAACCACAGCGAACTGGGCGCGAGGTATCTTGAAAACCACCTTCTCCCCAAGGTGCTCGTCGAAACCGCCCGCCACCACCACAAGCCCGAGGGCGCGAGCCACAATTCCCAGATCATCGCCGCCGTCCAGATCGCGGATCTCCTGGTCCGTCATGCCAAGATCGGCGACAGCCTGAACAAGAGCGCGATCACCGCCGAGGCCTGTTCGCAGGCGTCCGGATGGGGAATCCTCTATCCTTCCCAGCAACCGGCCGAACTCGCGATCGCCCAGGCGAACGTCATGCGCTGCGTCGACCGCCTGCCTTCGTTGCTCGAGGGCCTGGTGTAGTCTTCGACAACCGCTGTCCGACCGGGATCGACCGACGCCAGAGGGAGTGTCCTGGTCAAACGGTCGCCGGATCAGGATGGGTCCAAGGCGCGCGATACGGCCGCGCGAGGAGCGTGTTCGCTTCCGCGTCACCGACGACCTGGTGCGTCTTCGGATCAAACTTGAGCGAGCGACCGAGCTTCGCCGAGATGTTGGCCAGGATGCATGACGCGCTGGAGATGTGCCCCTGCTCGATGTCCGCGACCGGTTTGCCGCGGCTTGCGATGTTCTCGAGGAGGTTCTTCATGTGGCCGCGAATGGCTGGCGCGACGTGTTTCTCAAGATCCTTCTCGGTGTTGTCCTCGGGATATTTGTCCAACTCCATCACCTGATCCTTGATCACGGGTTTCCCGTCATGCGGGATGAAGGCGTATTTGAAGACGCTCGCTTTGAGGACGCCTTTTTCGCCGTGGAAGATGGCGGCCCACGGGAAATCGGGCTCCGGATTCGGTCCCCAAGTGCGGTGGTTCCAGACAACCGGAAGACCATTGAAGTCGAACTGGGCCGTCTGCGTATCGGAGATGTTCGCCCGCGCGGCCGTGTCATTCAGAATGCCTCCCCACGAGGTGATCTGCGTCGGCCAGCCGAGGTTCATCATCCACCGGACCATGTCGAGCATGTGCACGCACATGTCGCCCACGATGCCGTTGCCGTATTCCATGTAGGCGCGCCAACCGCGCGGATGGACGATCTTGTTGTAGGGCTTCATCGGCGCGGGCCCGACCCAGTTCTCGTAGTCGAGCCATTCGGGCGGCTTGGCGTCGGGCGCGGTGGCGACGGTGTCACGGTTCCGCATGTGCCAGTAGCAGCAGATGTCGACGCTCCGGATCTTGCCCAGAAGACCGGAATCGATGAACCGCTCCTTGGCCTCGATGAGATGCGGCGTGCTGCGGCGCTGCGTCCCGATCTGGACGACGCGGTTGTATTTCCTCGCGGCGGCCACCATGGCCTGGCTTTCCGAAACGTCGACGCCGGTCGGTTTCTGGCAGTAGATGTCCACGCCGGACTTGCAGGCCTCGATCATCGGAAGGGCGTGCCAATGGTCGGGCGTGGCGAGGAGGACGACATCGAGATCCTTCTCGGCGAGCATCTTCCTGTAGTCGGAATACAGGCGCGGACGTTTGCCCGATTTACCCTTCTGCATCGCGGTATCGGCGCAGTCGTTGAGGAGCTTCGAGTCGACGTCGCAGAGCGAGACGATGTCGACCGGAGCGACCTGGGCAAGGCGCCAGAGATCGGCTTTGCCATACCATCCGGTGCCGATAAGTCCGACGCGCTTGAACTTCTCCGCGGCGAACGTGGTGGGCACATAGACGGCCGCGGCAGCCACGGCGGCGGCGGAAGAGGAGGTCTTGATGAAGTCTCGGCGGGTCATGCACCTGATTACGCACAGGGCCATCCGAAAAACAAGCGGCGACCTCGTTCCACGGATTGGTCACGCCCGGCAACAGCCTCTCGTTGTCCTCGCTCGATGGGGTTCCGGTGACGGCGATTATCGGCCACGAGCGTCGCTATCCGGGACTCGTGCGGCTGCCCGTCATGGCCGGCGCGCAGATTGTGTTTCATACGAACGCCGGGATGGATGCTCTGCCTGTCTCACGACCCACACGACAGGGCCGCGACGGAATCCTCGTGCGGGCTTTCGAGAACGCCGTCTATTAGTGTTCGCGAACTGCGTTGGTCCGCCGGCAGCTCGAAGATCGTCGCGCCAGATGGATCCATTCTGCAATTGGCCGACAATCGCGGCGAACGTGTGATCGTAGAGACAATCGACCCGTCACGGGCGACGAGGAAGTATGCGCTGGACAGTTTGGATCATCCGCGTTTCCTCGGTCCACACTGGCGGCCGATGGTGGCCGAGATACGACGCCGAGCCCGTGAGTCTGATCAGCGTTTTCAACGATGAATTTCGCACTCCCAATCCCGATGTAACCCGAACCTCTCACCCGCCGCCGTTTCCTGGCTACCGCCGGAGCCCTGGAAGCGCGACAACGGACGGAAACGACGGCTTCTCACCGAGCCTGGGAAACCGCTACTAAACACCGCATTAAATCCTAACTGCTTACGTTCGCCCCAAGACCCGCCCGCCCTGTGCTGACTTCGCGACGGCCGAAATGTAAACCTCCCAAATCCACAACACTATGGATCGATTTCTCTCCCTCCTTCTCGTGACCTTGCTGGCGAGCGCATGGCTCGCGCCCGTTGCCCACGGCGCCGAAATCAAGCGCCTCATCCGGCCGCATGACCTGTGGGCCATGAAACGCCTGGGCAGCCCGGCGTTGTCGCCCGATGGCAAGGCGGCGGTGTTCACGGTGACCGAGTGGTCGATCGAAAAGAACAAGAGCGCCACGCATCTGTGGGTGGTGGATCTGGTGGACGGGACGCCGCGCCGGCTCACTTTCGCGCCGAATGCCACGGACGCGTCGCCCCGCTGGAGTCCGGATGGAAAGCGCATCGCCTTCACTTCAAAGCGCGGTGACGATGAGGCGGCCGCGCTCTACGTCATGCGGATTGATGGCGGAGAGCCGGAGAAGATTCTGGAGCTGCCCTATTCCGTGTCGACGCCGCAATGGATGCCCGACGGCCAGCGGGTCGTCGTGGCGACGCGCGTCATTCCCGAACTGGCCGGCAAGCTGGGCAAGGCCGAACTCGCGGCGATGCGGAAGGAAATCCAGCGGCGCAAGGACTCGAAAGTCACGGCCAAGGCCACGGAAGA
>JAYUUX010000103.1:0-3402 GCA_043754645.1 Verrucomicrobiales bacterium
TCATAGACGGATTTGTAGGCGTCCTGAAGCTCGATGTATTTGCCGACGACACCGACGCGGACGCGATGGCGCGGGGCGATGAGCTTGCGGATGATCTCCTGCCAATGCGCCATGTTGGCGGGAGGAACATCGAGGCGCAGATAACGGCAGACGAGGTCGTCCATGCGCTCGCGCTGGAGCATGAGCGGCACTTCGTAGATGGAATGGTCGACGTCCTTCTCCTCGATGACGGCCTCGAATGGCACGTTGCAGAACATGGAGATCTTCTGACGCAGTTCCTTGTCGAGCGGGTGTTCGCAGCGGCAGACGAGGATGTGCGGGACGATGCCGATCTCGCGCAGCTTGGCCACCGACTGCTGGGTGGGCTTGGTCTTCAGCTCGCCGGCGGCCTTGATGAAGGGGACGTAGGTGACGTGGATGAAGAGGACGTTCTGCGGTCCGACATCGAGCGCGAACTCCCGGATGGCCTCAAGGAACGGCAATCCCTCGATGTCGCCCGTGGTGCCGCCGATCTCGGTGATGAGCACGTCGGTCTTGGCCTTCTCGCCGAGCGCATAGATGCGGCGCTGGATCTCGTCGGTCACGTGCGGGATCACCTGCACGGTCTTGCCGAGGTAGTCGCCCCGGCGCTCCTTCTCCAGGACGGTCTGGTAGACTTGGCCGCTGGTGAGGTTGTTGAGCCGGGTCAGCTTGGTGTTGGTGAAGCGCTCGTAGTGGCCGAGGTCGAGGTCGGTCTCGGCGCCGTCGTCGAGCACGTAGACCTCGCCATGCTGGTAGGGGCTCATCGTGCCCGGATCGACGTTCAGGTAGGGGTCGAACTTCTGGATCGTCACCTTGAGACCCCGGTTTTCCAGCAGGGTGCCCAATGCAGCCGCCGTCAGTCCCTTGCCGAGGGAACTGACCACGCCGCCCGTGACGAAGATATATTTCATGGGCTTACAGCTTCCCGGGAGGGGCAAGGGAACGCCAAGAGGAAAATGCGTCGCGTGTGGAAAAGCCCGGGAACGAAGGCCGGGATCCGGGACAAGCCCGAGCCATCCTCGTATCCATCCGGCGCTCCGCCATGAATTTTCGTCATTTCCCCGCGCGCATGAGCCGCTCGACCCGTTCCACGTCCGCCGGCACATCCACCCCCACGCTGTCGTAGTCCACGGTGACCACCCCGATGGCGATGCCATGTTCGAGCGCGCGGAGCTGCTCCAGCTTCTCCGCGTGTTCCAGCGGCGACACTGGATGCTTCACAAGATCCAGTAACGTCTGGCGGCGAAAGCCGTAGATGCCGAGATGCTTCAGGAACGGGAAGGCGGCGAGCTGTTCGGGCGAAGGCTTGGTGGCGAAGTCGCGCAGGTAGGGAATCGTCCGCCGGGAGAAGTAGAGCGCGCGACCGTTCGTGCCGACGACGACCTTGACCACGTTCGGGCTCTCGAATTCCTCCACCGACCGAATGGGCGTGGCGGCGGTGGACATCTCGAAGCGCTCCAGTGCCCCGGCCACGGCGTCGATCACGGCGGGATCCATGAGTGGCTCGTCGCCCTGGATGTTCACCACCGCGTCGCAACCCACACGGGCCGCCACTTCGGCGATGCGGTCCGATCCGCTGGGATGGTCGTCGCGGGTCATCTCCACGCGGCAGAACTTCCGCGCCACGGCGGCGATGCGTTCGTCGTCCGTGGCGACGATTACTGCGCTCAACGACTTCGCGAGCTGGCACCGCTCGACGACGTGCTGGACGAGCGGCTTGCCGGCGATGAGATGCAGCGGCTTGGCCGGAAAGCGGGTGGAGGCGTAGCGGGACGGGATGATGCCGAGGATTTTCATGTCAGCTGAGAACGACTGGAAGGGAGGACCACAGATGGACACAGATCAACACAGATGAAGAACCGTATGGGGAGGATGTCCGCCGGGTGAGGACACCCGGCCTACAGCGTGTAGGCCCGGTCCCCCGACCGGGCGTGGCCGCTTCATGCCGGATCTGGGTCCATCTGTGTTCATCTGTGGTTGAAGTCTTCGATCATCCACTCCGCTGCCTGAGCGAAGCTGTCGACCACGACGGCGTTCTTGAGCCGGGCGGCTTCCTTCTTCTCCACCTTGGCGCCGTAGCCGGTGCGGACGAGGAGGCTGCGCTTCACGCCCGCGTTCCAGCCGGCTTCGAGATCGATGAGCTTGTCGCCGATCATGTAGCTGCGGGCGAGGTCGAGACCGAAGGTGTCGCGGGCGTCGTGGAGGAAGGCGGGCGAGGGTTTGCGGCCGCGGCTGGGTTGGCCCGGCGCTTCGGGCGCAGTGTAGATCTCGGCCAGCGTCACGCCCAGCGCGGCGAGGTCGGCGCGGATCTTGGCGTGGACGTTTTCGACGTCCTGCATGGTGAAGTAGCCGCGCCCCACGCCGGATTGGTTCGTCACCATGACGAGGACGAAGCCGGCGTCCTGCAGCCGCTTCATGGCATCGAGCGCGCCGGGGAAGTATTCCACCTCCTCCGGTTTGTGGAGGTAGTCCTTGTCCAGGATGAGCGTGCCATCGCGGTCGAGGAAGACGGCGGGTTGTCCCGGCTGCGCTTCGGTCATGGGCGCGAGACTAAGGGGCAACGTGGACAAAGAAAAAGCGCGGACGTCGCCGTCCGCGCTTCGATGATCGGAATGGCCGGGCGGCGTCAGGGCGTGACGACGCGGTAGAATCCGGCGGCTTCGGTCGCCGGCACGGTGTAGGTGCCGCTGCCGCCCGGGAAGGACAGGCCGCTGACGACATTGGTGAACACGTTGGTCACCGTGGCCGCGCCGAGAACCGAGTAGGTGGAGGTGGACTGAGCGGTCCAAGTGAGCACCAGCGTGCTGCCCGCTCCTTTGGCGGCGAGGATCGAGTAGGGCGGATGCGTCACGATGTCGGCGTAGCGCGTCGGCAGGATCTGGAAGCCTGCTTTGCGGTCGGCGGCTCCGACGGCGAGGTTCTGGGCCAGGAGGCCGGTGATGGAGACGGGCCCGGTCGGGATCGCCTTGCCGATGATGTCGGCGACGCGCGTGTCGATGCGGATCTGCATCCGGTCGCCGAGGGCGTTGGTGATCGTGTAATTGCCGCCGGAGGCGAAATTGCCGGTCGCGGCGACGTGGACATTCGTGACCGTGATGAGCTGGGCTTCCACGGATTCGGCGGCGGCAAGATCGTTCGTCAGCGTGAGCTGGATGATCCTGGCGGCGGGAAGCGGGTTGTTCGTCGAAAGCACGACGATCGAGTGGAAAGGGTTGTTCGTCGTCATGTTGTATTCGTGGAGGCTGTTGAAGGTTCCCAGCGGTCCTGTCACGCGGATGAGGTCGCCGGCCTTGGGCACGTTGGTCGATCCGCCGAAGAACACCGCGATGGCGGCATTGGAGTCCTGCATGTAGACGAGGACGTTTCCGCCGGTGGTCAGAT
>JAYUUX010000104.1:0-4470 GCA_043754645.1 Verrucomicrobiales bacterium
TAGAGATGGTCGGCGATGACGCGTTCGTTGATCTCGGCCGGGTCGAGTTGACCAGCCTTCACCTTCCCGGCGATGACGCGGGTGGCTTCGACAAGTTCCGTCCGGCCGCCGTAGCTGAGGGCGAGGATGAGGGTGAGGCCGTTGTTCTTGGAAAGGGCGGCTTTGGTCTTCTCCAACTGTTCCTGGACGAACTCCGGCAGGCGCCAGATCTGGCCGATGGCTTCGAGGCGGACGTTGTTCTTGTTCAGCTCGCCGATCTCGTTCTTCAGGAAGCGGGCGAGGAACTTCATCAAGGTGTCCACCTCGTCCTTGGGCCGGTTCCAGTTTTCCACCGAGAAGGCGTAGAGCGTGAGATACTTGATCCCGACTTCGCCCGCGCTCCGGACGATCGTCCGAACGGATTCAACACCGTTGCGATGGCCCTCAACGCGGGGAAGCCCCCGCTGCTTCGCCCAACGGCCGTTGCCATCCATGATGACGGCGACGTGTGTCGGAATGGCGGCCTGGGCTTGTGGGGAAAGTTGAGGGGATGTGCTCACTCGAAATCATTGCCGCCGGGGAGCGGGCAGCTTGATAAGGTTGAAGCCAGAAGCCACGGCAAGGCGGCTTTGGTCTTCGTCGAAGGAAAGAAATGAATCAGCGGCCAGTTCCGCCGCCACCGTAACATGGAATAGGTCCATGCTTCTCACGGACATCTTCAGCGAATGTTCCGCACCGAGTTCACAAGCAGTGCGAACGGCACTGGTCCAGTCGAATTCGACATGCGGCCAATAGCCGAGGCGGATCTCCTGTTCCAACAGTCGAATGATCTGACGTGATTCGCCTTTGGCCAGCAGAGCTGATTTTTCAGCCTGCCGGAAGGTGTTGAATACTTCGACCCGCTGCCACGGCGTCCAAAGAACGGTTGCTTCGGGTTTGCGGTCGAACAGGGTTACGGCCGCAGGATGATGGATGTCCCGGCGGCTCTTGTAGGCCAACCACCACGATGTGTCGGCGTAGATCCTCATCGTTTGAGGCTCTTCAGGAAAGAGACCCCGTCAAACTGTCCGGCGGCGCTGTCGCCTACGGCGCGCTCTTCGGCGAGGTCACGCGTCATGCGCGGCCCGCCGGTTTTCGTGACCACGAATTTGGTTTTGCCCTTGGAGGTCACCGCCATCTGCTTTCCTTCCGGCAGGCCGTCAACCAGGCCGGCGTTTTCGTAAAACTCGCGGACAGTCACGGCTTTCATACAGTGTGGAAGATGTCGTCCCAAGCCTTGGGCGGTCAAGGCATCACAAGAACATCGTCTGCTCCCGGCCGGGGCCGACGGAGGCGATGGACAGTTTGGCTCCGGTGAGTTCGGAGATGGCTTTGAGGTAGTTCCGGCACTTCAACGGGAGCTTTTTCCACGAGGTGATCTCGTGCGTGGGCGTGTTCCAGCCGGGGAACTCGGCGTAGATTGGTTCCACGCGGCCGAGGTCTTCCAGGTCGTTCGGAAGATGGTCGAGGCGTTGGCCATCGAGCTTGTAGCCGATGACGACCTTGATGTCCGTGAGCGTGTCGAGGCCATCGGTGTTGGTGATGGCGATCTCGTCGATGCCGTTGACCATGGCAGCGTGGCGGGTGACGACGGCGTCAAACCATCCGCAACGCCGGGCGCGGCCGGTGGTGGAGCCGAATTCGCGGCCCATGCCGTGGAGCATGTCGGAAATCTGCTGGCTCTCGCTCGGGAAGGGGCCTTCGCCCACGCGGGTGGTGTAGGCCTTCATCACGCCGACGACGCGGTCCATACGATGCGGCGGGACGCCGGAACCGGTGCAGGCGCCACCGGCCGTCGTGTTGGACGAAGTGACGTAGGGATAGGTGCCGTGGTCGATGTCGAGGAAGGTTCCCTGCGCGCCTTCGAAGAGGATGTGCTTGTTCTTGGCCATCGCGCTGTGGAGCAGCACGACGGTGTTGGTCACGTAGGGCGCAAGGCGGTCGCCGGCCGCGCGGTAGGCGTCGTGGACCTTCTGGTAGGAAATGGGTTTGGCGCCGAGGGCCTTGAGGACGGCGTTGTTCTCCTTGATGCGGTCCTTGAGCTTGGCGGCGAAGCGTTCCGGCTTGATCAGGTCGATCATGCGGAGGCCGACGCGGGCGACCTTGTCACCGTAGGCCGGGCCGATGCCGCGCTTGGTGGTGCCGATCTTGTTCTTGCCCTTGAGCACCTCGCGCTGGGCGTCGAGCTCGCGGTGGTAGGGCAGGACGATGTGGGCGGTCTCGCTGATGTAGAATTTGCCGTCGACGTTCACCTTCAGCTTCTCCAGGCCGTCGAGTTCGCCGACAAGCGCGACGGGGTCGATGACCACGCCGTTGCCGACGACGTTGGTCTTTCCCTTCCAAAGGATGCCGGACGGGATGAGGTGGAGGACGTATTTCGTCTTGCCCACCCAGACGGTGTGGCCGGCGTTGTTGCCGCCCTGGGTGCGGACCACGACGTCGGCCTGTTCGGTCAGGACGTCGATGATCTTTCCTTTGCCTTCGTCGCCCCATTGGGCGCCGACGAGAATCGTGTTGGCCATAGCTGCTGGTTTCAGTGCGGTATCCGGACAACAAAAAGCCCCGAACGTAAATCGGGGCCGCGCATCCGGTATTTACCGGATGACCGTAGGAAACCGCGGCCTCCAGTGTCAACGACCGCCTTGGGCGGCTTCAGTTGCGCAGTTTGGAGGATCGGATGGCCGAGTTGACGCGCTCGATCAGGTCGGCTTGGCCGTAGGGCTTCTGGAGAATATCGGTTTTGCCGCCGGTTGCTCCGATGTCCCGGAGGTGGTCGCCGCCGAAGCCCGAGGCGTAGATCACGGGAAGTTCCGGGCGCATCAGGTGGATCTGGCGGACGGCTTCGGGGCCTCCTAATCGGGGCATCATCACGTCCATGAGCAGGAGGTCGATGGCCGAGCGGTTCTCGACGAAGAGGCGGACGGCCTCCTCTCCGTCGGTGGCGGCAAGCACGGTGAAGCCGGCCCGGGTCAGCAGTCGGGTTGCGAGTTCGCGGACCGCTTCTTCGTCCTCGGCGAGGAGGATGGTGCCGCTTCCCAAGTGCCGCCGGGAAATCTCGTTGTCCGCGGTGGGCTCCGAAGTCGGAGAGGTTTCAAACGGCAGGAAGACGTGGAAGCTGCTGCCTTTGCCCGACACGGACTCGACCCGGATCGATCCTCCATGCTGTTCGACGATGCCGTAGACGACCGAGAGTCCAAGGCCTGTGCCGCGCTCCTTCGGCTTGGTTGTGAAGAACGGTTCGAAGATGTGGGGCAGAATCTCCGCCGGAATTCCGCTTCCGGTGTCCTCGACGCTGATCCGGACGTAGCGGCCCGGAGGCATGCCCGGACTCCCGGCTGCGCTGAGGACACCGGTCCATTCGACGATGGACGTCTCGACGGTCAACCGACCTCCTTCGGGCATGGAGTCCCGGGCATTGACGCACAGGTTGAGGAGCACCTGTTCGATCTGCCCGCGATCGACCCTCGCGGGGCAGGGAACGGGACTTTGCTTCAATAGCACTTCGATGTTCGCGCCGATCAGCCGGCGGATCATTTCCAGGCTGTCGGTGACGAGGCGGTTGACGTCGGTGCCGACCTTTTGGAGCGGCTGCCTGCGGCCGAAGGCCAGGAGTTGGGCGGTGAGTTGGGCCGCTTTGCGGGCGGCCTTCTTTACTTCCCCGAGCGCTCCGTCGCGCTCCTTGGCCAGCGTTTCCGGGTCCATGGCGAGCGAAGCGTAGCCGAGGATGACCTGCAGGAGGTTGTTGAAGTCGTGTGCGACCCCTCCGGCGAGCAGGCCGACCGCTTCCATCTTCTGCGCCTGCCGCAGCTCCGCTTCCAGAAGGTTGTGCCGGTCCTCCGCGGCCTTCCGCTCTGTCAGATCGCTCATGATGAACGAATAGAAGTCGATCCGGTCCGGTCCCGACCGGTGGACGAGAAGGGTCAGGGATGTCGCGATGTCGGAGCCTGCCGCGTCGCGAAGGCGAACTTCACCCGTCCATCGTCCGTTTGCCCTGGCCGCCGGCATGACTTCGTCGGTGAAACGCCGGACCTCGGAAGGGAACAGCAGGTGGATGAAATCCGCGCCGAATTCGCCCTCGGCCGGGCGGAGGCCCAGGGCATTCCCGGCCGCCGGGTTCAGATAAATCAGGCGCAGGTCGGGGCTGGCGAAGGCGACGAAGTCGGCCGTGGTTTCGAGCACCGAAGCGAGGCGGGTCTTCTCCCGCGCCAAGGCGCGTTCGGTTTCGATCAGCACAAGTTGTCGCTTCAAACGCCGTCTGGCGCGGATCCATACGAGGCCCGCTGTCCCTCCCAACGCCATCGCGGCGCCGGCCCCCCGGAACCAAAGGGTCTGCCAAAAGTAGGGCAGGACGACGAAGCTGATGAGGGCCGGTTCCGTGCTGTCGACATTGTCGATGTTCGTGGCCTGGACCTCGAACTTGTAGCTGCCGGGCCTTAGGAGGTGGAACAGGGC
>JAYUUX010000105.1:0-6373 GCA_043754645.1 Verrucomicrobiales bacterium
CTCATCAGGAACCGGATCGCAGGCAGGAAACAGAGGAAGGACAGGCCGAAACCGAAGAAGGCAATGCCGCCAGCAACGGTGACTTGAAGCTGCTCGATGCCGCACAGGATGTAGCGACTGACGAGCAACTGGGGTTTGCCCATCATTGCCGGGGCGGGTTCCGAAACATGCAGTTCCACCTCGTAGGCGTCGCGACGAAATGGAGTAAGCCTGAAGCCCATATTCCAAAGGACATTCGTCGTGCTGTCGAACGTGGGGAAGATCGTGTCGAAATCGAAGTGGGTGTCGAGGACCGGCTGATTACCGGATGTCCTGATAATCAGGCGGCCTTTCAAACCGGCCAACCTGTTGGTGACGGATTCTTCGCTGGTCCGATCGAAATCGGCCTCAAAGGCGAGCGTTTGCTTGCAGGTGTGGGATGTGACCTGGTCGAGCCGACCGGTGTAGGTGCCAATCGTCGAAAGGTCCACCGACATCCTTAGTGGTTCAGTTGCAGCAGCGAGGGCGTTGCGTCGGGCCATCTTGGTCGCTTCCCAAGCAAAGAGTGCGCTGAAGCAAAGCAATAGGAGACCCAGTCCCGTGAACACGATCCCGGCCAACGTCAAAGGTTTGGCTTTCATCGAGCGCGATTGCATTGGCGATCCGTCCGTCACTCCTTCTCCTCCTGCCATCGCGCGACGATCTTCTGCGGCAGGCCGAGGTGGTCGAGGACGCGGGCGACGACGGTGTCGACGACCTGCTCGACGGTGGTCGGGCGGGTGTAGTAGCTCGGGTTGGCCGGGATGAGAATCGCTCCCGCGAGGAGGAGCAGTTCGAAATTCTTCACGTGGATCAGGCTGATCGGCGTCTCGCGCGGGACGAGGATCAGCTTCTTCCGTTCCTTCAACATCACGTCGGCGGCGCGGAGCAGGGCGTCGTCGCTGTAACCATGGGCGATGCGGCCCAGCGTGCCCATGCTGCACGGGATGACCACCATGACGTCGACGGCGTTGGAGCCGCTTGCGAAGCAGACGTTCATGCTCGTGCGGCTGTGGCGCTGGACGCCTGCGGCGAGCTTCAGGCCTTCGGGGAGTTCCTCGGCGAGGACGGCTTCGGCGTATTTGCTGAGGACCACGTGGACCTCGTGTTCGCGCGGATCGATGTTGTCGAGCAGGCGCTGGGCATAGAGCGAGCCGCTGGCTCCGGTGATGGCGACGAGGATTCTCAAATCGGTTCCGAGTATGGGATGGCGGGCCGCCTGCGGCAAGTTGGGCCCGGAAGAATTGCCCCGGGGGATCGACCGCGGTAGCCTGAGGTCATGCGCGGCAAATTCCTATCGAGACGCCGTTGGCTTCTCGGCATGGGGCTGGGAGTTCCGGTCGTGGCGGTGGCGGACGCGACGCAGTTCGAGCCGGGGTGGCTGAAGGTCGTTTCGCTCAAGCTGGCGAAGAATGCGGTGCGCCACCGGTTCGTCCACTTCACCGACGTGCACTTCAAGGGCGATGCCGGATACCTCCGGCGGGTCGTCGGCACGATCAACGATCTGAAGCCCGATTTCGCGTGTTTCACCGGCGATTTGATCGAGGAAGCGGAGCATCTCGATGGTGCGGTGCGGGAACTGCGGGCGCTGAAGTGTCCGGTCTACGCCATCCCCGGCAACCATGACCATTGGAGCCGGGCGGACCTGGGTTCGCTGATCGACGTGTGCCTGAAGTCCGGCGGCGCGTGGCTGCCCGATCGGCAGGTCGATCTCGGGAGAGGCGGCTTGGTCATTAGTGGCGTCGATCGGATGTCCGATGTGCCGAAACCGAAGGCGGGCGCGACGAACATCCTGCTCCTCCACTATCCCGGTTGGGCCGACACTCTGCCGCAGAAAGGGTGGGACCTGATCCTGGCGGGCCACACGCACGGAGGACAGGTAAGGCTCCCGTTCGTTGGCGCGCTGATCCTGCCGTTCGATTCGGGCGGTTATGACCTGGGGCTTTTCCAGACACCGGCCGGTCCGCTTTATGTGAACGCGGGCATCGGGGAATTCTACTACCGCATGCGCTTCGGGTGCCGACCCGAGATCACGGTGATCGAGATCTGACGGGTCATGACGGGCAACCGCAAACCACGCGGATCGAGCAGTCGGCCTCAGATCACTTCGAACTTCCCGCGAGGAACCCTCTTGTTAGCTGAAGGCCACAAGGCGGCTCGGCAGGAGCCGTCGCCCTACCTCCTGTGAGTTCCTGGAAGCCCCTGGCGAGCTGCGGCGCTCCCAAGGTTCGAAGACAAACCTAGGAAGGATTCGCAGCGGGCGGCTCTTCGGGTGGAGCCGGCGCAGGGATCGGGGCTTCTGGATTCACCGGAGCGGCTGCGGGCTCGGAGACGACGCTGGGCTCAACGGCGGCGACGGGCTCCGGAGGAGGCGGGGGCGGCAGATCCTTCTTGATCGCGACTAGCGTCAGGCGTTGCCACCACCAGACGATGCGTTCGTCGTCTTCGATGTTGATCTGGAAGAGGCGCAGCGCCGAATCCGGGGCGCGCATGACGAGGTCGAGGACTTGCAGGCGGTTGTCGGGCGAGGTGTCGGCCGTGTCGAAATACCATTCCAGGTCCGGCTGCTTCATCGGGTGCAGCTCGGAACGCGTCACTTCTAGGCCGGCCGCGCCGCAAAGGCGTTTCAACGCAGCCGGGGTGAGGAAACGGCTGTGGCTGGGATCCCGGAACTTCTCCACGCGGTGCATCCACAGTTCGGCTTCCGCTTCGCCGTCGGCCACTGAACCGTCGATGAGGAGAAACACTCCGCCGACCTTGAGGACGCGGCTGGCTTCCCGGACGAAACGTCCCGGCGAGCTGAAGTGGTGGGCGGCGACGCGGCAGGTGACGAGGTCGAAGGTCCCGTCATCGTAGGGCAGGGCTTCGGCCGGGTGCTGCTTGGTTTCGATGGCCAGCCCCCGCTCGGTCGCGACGACCTGGAGGCGGGTCAGCATCGGCCCGGAGATGTCGCAGGCGGTGACCGCGTGGCCTTGGTCCGCGAAGAAGAGGGCGGTGTGTCCGCCGCCAGTGGCGACATCGAGGACGCGGGCCTTCTCGGGAAGAGTCACGCCTTCAAGGGCGGCCCGGATGTCGGACGTGTCCTCAAGGATGTGGCCCTTGCCGTAGCGGTGGCTCTGTTTGGAAAACTGCTCCTGCGCGGCCAGTTGGGTCGCGTCGAGGGGCGTTTCAGGATTGTCACTCACGCGTTTGGATTAAACCGGCCGGGGCAATAGGACAAGCGAGCTTCACGATGCCCACCCGTTTCTATCCGGCTGGCGTTTTGCGGGAGGCCATCTTGTGGGAGGGATGTTCCGCCTTCCGGCCGTCGAACATCACGGTCGTCCACTCCGCGAGGCGCCGACCCAATATGCGGCAGGCTTCCTGGGTTTCGGCCTCGCGTGGTTCCTTCGCGGCGACGGCTCCGTAGTGGAGGGTCAGCGTCTTCGACGCGTAGTCGGTCACGCCAAAGGTGAGGAAGCCGAAGTTCATCAGGACCGTGAGGATGGACTGGCAGGCCAGCTCCATTCCGCCGCCCCAACCGCCCGCCGAGCTGAAGGCGCAGCCGATCTTGCCGTCGATGGCCATCCATTGCGGGCCCATGGTCTCGTCCCAGAATCGCTTCATCTTCCAGGAGAGGATTCCCATGTTCGTCGGGCTTCCCACGGCGATGCCGTCGCACCAGACGACGTCGTCGGCTTTGGCTTCATCGATCGAAAGGACGCGGACCTCCGTGCCGTCGATGGCTTGCGCGCCCTCCGCTACGAAGGCGGCCATCTTGGCGACGTTGCCGGACTTGGAATCAAAGAGGACGAGGACGCGGCTCATTGCGGACTAGTTGGCCGGAAGCATTTCGATGCCGTATTTCGGCGCGATGGCGAGAAGCTTCGCGATCTCGGCTTCGGTCGGCGGCGGTGCCGTCACATCGAACGAATCGGCCGGTGTGCCGAACTCGCGCATGAAGTCGTCGAAGCCGGCGGGCGTCACGATGATGAGCATGCGCGCCTCGGTGGCGCCCTCGTTCTTGAAGGCGTGCGGCGTGTTGCGCGGCATCTGCACGAACGCGCCTGGCTTGGCGGTGATCTTGTGGTCCGTCAGGAAGAAGGAGATCTCGCCCGCGAGGACGTAGAAGGACTCCTCTTCGCGGCGATGGAGATGGGGCGGCGGACCGCCTCCGGGAAGGACGCGGGTTTCGAGGAGGGCATAGGCGCCTCCGGTCTGTTCGCCCGTGGCGAGCAGGCGGTAAACATCGCCGACGGCCGTGAACACCGGACCTTTTCCTGAAGCGGATAGTATGAGATCAGCTGGGTTGGGCATGGGGTGGAGGGGGTTGCTTCGGGAGGAGAGTCGCAAACTTGTCCCGCGTTCGGCAATACCAGTGAGGGGACCCGATCGGGCCGAAAAACTGGGAAGTGTCGGCGTTGAGATCGGATATTCCCCGCGACGCGGCTGGAAATCCGCGCCCACGGGCATGCGATCCGATGGGATGGGACGGGATGCGAGGCGTGCGGGCATCGACGGCGGCCCGATTTTCCAACCGACGCACTTGTCCTCCGGGCACGGCACCGCCATCTTCCGGCGATGTTTCGCAGGGTAGTTTCGGCCGCCTGGATAACCGCAGGGCTTTCATGCGGGGCGGCCACCATTCAGTTGAAGGAGAGCGCATCCGTTTCTGGCAAGATCCTCGCGGAGAAGAAGGACGCGGTCGTGGTCGACATCGGCTACACGGTGCTGACGATTCCCCGGACCCAGATTGAACGGATTACCGAGGGGGCGGCTTCTCCCGCGGCGCCAAAATCGCCGGCATCGAGCAAGGCCACGGTCGTCGAGACGAAGCCCGGTTTCTTCGCGACGATGAACGCGGCCGCACCGGACCGCTCCGTCCGGGATCTTGTCGTGGGCCTCGGCCAATGCGTCGTCCAGGTGCGCACGCCCGGAGGGCTTGGCTCCGGCTTCTTCATCAACGAGGACGGCTACCTCATCACCAATTTCCACGTCATCGAAAACGAGACGCTGATCTCCATCGAGGTCTACCACCAGCGGAACAACCAGCTGGAACGCCGCAGCTACAAGCAGGTGCGCATCGTCGCGATGAACAAGTTCGCCGACCTGGCATTGCTCAGGGTCGAGGACAAGGACGCGCCGAAGTTCTCCCACGTTCCCCTGGGCGACTCCGAGGCGCTGGCGGTGGGTGAACGCGTCTTCGCCGTGGGCAGTCCGCTTGGCCTCGAGCGCACGGTCACCGAGGGCATCGTCAGCACCAAGACGCGCCAGATGCAGGGCGAGCTGTATCTCCAGACCACCACGCAGATCAATCCGGGCAACTCCGGCGGACCCCTCTTCAACCTCAAGGGCGAGGTCGTCGGCGTAACGAACATGAAGCTGACCTTTGCCGAGGGCCTTGGCTTCGCCATCCCGGTGGACCAGGTGAAGTTTTTCCTCAACCACCGCGACGCCTACGCCTACGACAACGACAATCCGAGCAACGCCTACCGCTACCTCGAACCGCCCAGCCGCACCAAGGCCGCTACCGCTTCCAAATCTTCTGAAACCAAATGACCGGACCGAGTGTTCAATCCATGACGCTTCTGCGCCGTTACTCCTCCTCCATGACCAAACTGAACTCAATCATCGCCGCCGGCTGGTTCGCTGTGGCGTCACTGGCCGTCGCCGCGCCCGCTCCGGCGCCCGAGAAACTGTTGCCGGACGACACGCTCGCGTTCGTCACCGCGCCGGAATCGGCCAAGCTCCGGTCATTCCTCGAATCGTCGCCCGCGACCGCCTATTGGCGTGATCCGTCGATGAAGGCGTTCCGGGAGAACTTCTGGAGCAACATCCAGAGCAACGCCGTCACGCCGCTGGAAAAAGCGCTTCTGATCAAGGCCGATGATTTCAAGGACCTGCTCCAAGGACAGGCGACGTTCGCCGTCCTTTTGAATGGCTGGACGGGCGCCAAGGGAACCGACCCGGCACTCGTGGCGGTTGTCGATGCGCGGGACAAGGCCGACAAACTCAAGGAGACGCTGACCAAGCTGAAGAAGACGTGGACCGATGCCGGGCGGAAGCTCCGCACCGACAAGATCCGCGATGTCGAGTTCACGACCTGGATCACGACTTCGGGCGACATCTCCAAGCTCTTCGCGAAGGCCGGTGACGGCGACGACACCGACAAGCCGAAGGGTTCCGACAAGCCGGTGGAGATCAGCTTCGGCCAGTCCGATTCGCTCTTCATCATCGGCACCGCGACCAAGGCCATCGAGCGCGTTCTCATCCGCCAAGCCGGAGGTTCCATCCCGGCCGTGGCCGACGCGACCTCGTTCCAAGCCCCTTCGAGCCTCCTCTTCCGCGACGCCCAGGCCTACGGCTGGGCCAATCC
>JAYUUX010000106.1:0-9839 GCA_043754645.1 Verrucomicrobiales bacterium
CTTGTAGACGCCTAGGGTCATCTCCGTGGTGTTTCCGTGGCCGTCATACTTGAACGCTTGGATCGTGCCGCCGGGATGGACGATCTGCTTGATGCGCGACAGCTCGTCCGGAGTGTATTCGTAGACCATGTCCGTTGGCGTGCCGTCCACTTCGATGCCGGATACTGTCGTTTTCTTGAGGAACGACCGTTCGTCGAACTCGCTGGTCGAGGAGCGCTTTCTGCCGTCTCCCATGTCGTGTTCGACGAACGTGAGCAACCCCTGCTCGTCATACGCCCTCTTCTCCGTGAACCCACCGCGGGAAAGCTTTGTCAGCTGAAGGTTGGCGTCGTATTCGGCCGTCCAAGCCGAGTTCTCCGGCGGAGTGATCGTCGTCGGACGACCCAGCTTGCCGGCGATTGAGCCGTCGTAGGAATAGGTCGACTTGTTGTTGCCGAGGGAGACGGACTCGATGAAGCCGGAGCCGCTCTTGTAGGTGAAAGTAGTCTTGATCCCCGTCGGGAGTTCTTCCGTCAGCACCTGGCCCTGGCTGTTGTAGGTGAATTTTTGGGGCGCGCTGATCGCAGGATAGGTGACCGTCTCGATGTCGCGCTTGTCCGCAGTGAGCGCATAGGTCACCGAATTCCCGTTCTTGTCCACATGGGGGCCGCTCGGGAGGTTGTATTTGGAATCGTATTGCCAACTCTCGCTGGTCGCGGTGCCACCGCGGGTGCCCGGATCGTAGCTCTTCGAGAGCACATTGCCCCGGGAGCGGAAGTTCACATTGTTGATGTCGTAGACCAGGCTGACCGCGGAGCCTTCGGGAAGCTTCTTGAAGACGAGTTGGCCATGTTCGTTGAACTGGGTCTCCTCGGTGGCCGAAACGTTACCCGATGTGACCGTGGTTTTTTTGGGGTAACCCCTCTTGTCACCTGTGAATTCCGTGGTCCGTCCACCGAAGTTTGCCGTCGTGACAAGGCCGTCGTTGTCCTTCGCCTTGTTCTCCACGGGCACGGTGTAGGTGGCGCCCCCGGCGACTCCGTTGCCCCCTGTGGCGACGCTTTCACCATTGGCGGAAGTTGCAACCGACACGGAAAACAGGGGGACGCCCGAAGAGGTCGGCCGTATTCCCCGTATGTCGCACGAGGAATAGTCGTAGCTCAACTTCTGCCGCCCGTTGAAGCCACTGTTGGCCCCGGCGGAGACCTGGGTGCCCCGCCGCTCGATGAGGGCGCCATCGGAATCATAATCAAACTCCAGATCGCTACCCGCATAGTCCTTGATCTTGAATATGCGGCCCTCCTCGAAGGAATCATCGGTTGTCTTGTCGATCCCGGTTTCCACCGAGTCGAAATCCGGATCAGCGGCAAACCGATAGTAGCCGAAGACCACGTAACGGTCGTCGGTGACGGACTTGTCCGTGATCTTCACCAGGCGTCCGTCACGGCCATACTCGAGGATGTGACGGTTATCGGGATACCGGTCGATGATCGTCTCGAGCCGCCCATTGATTCCGTAAAGGTAACGTGTGCCGTCGGGCGTCAGCCTCTCATAGCGACCATCACGGAACTTGGCCAGCACGTCGAAAGATCCGGGCTCGGGCAGGTAATAGCTCGATGCGGTTCCTTGCCAACGAAGGTCTTGGATAAGGGGGTCAGAAGCCACCTCCGGGGGCACGGTGTCCGACTTGTGCTTGAAGCGCACAATCCTTCCCTCGCCGTTGTGAAACAATATCGCCTTGGATTCTGCGGTGACATCCTCGGCGGTAGTCGGGCCTTCTACCAGTGGCATGGTCCGTCCGGGCGGAACAATCTGGGGCTTCAGCTCTTCCAGGCGCTGGTTGTAGTTGAACTCCCAACCTCGCCCGAACGGCCCGTCATAAAGGTCCTGCCCTCCAATCGTCCGGCTGATCTCGATGGGCATCCGGCGTCCCGGAATCACGAGATCGGTAGCTTCGGTCCGGAACTCACCGCTGTGCGCCGACACGGTCCCGAAGGACCCGGGCATCGAGGTTGCACCGCCGACTGGAGGAGGATTGTCCCCCATCACGTAGGTGGCATCAAAGGCCTGGATGACGGATCCGGCTCCCGGAACGATACGTTTGAGCGAATCCTCGACCGTGCCCGCGAACAGTCCGACGGCCGGATTGAACGCTATCGACGGGTCGATGAAGGCGCGGACGTAGGCGCCGCTCCAAAGGACATCGCGTTTGCCTGCCAACCGGAGACTGGTCAGTTCGATCTTGCTCACCTTCTCAGCCACGACGACGAATGCCTTGGACAGGTAGAGGTTGTAGTAGGGACTGTTTTTGTCCGCGCTGAGGCGATACGCGGTAAGCTCCTGGACGGGCGCGTCACAGTCCCGTGGATCCTGATTGAGCTTGGTCAGGGTCGTGGTGGCGACGGCTTTGACAGGTGGAAAATTGAGGCCAAGGCTGGAACGCGGCCGCCCGGCGCGGTTCAAGCTTTCGAGACCAATCGGCAAAGTGGCTCCAGCACCGCCCGGAGCCCTTACAAGCACATGATAGTGGAGGCTCGGCTCCGGAGGAGTAAGGTCCGACGGAACGGACGACATTTCCCGGACGCGAGCGGTCATCAAGGCCGGCACTTGCTCGGTTCCGGAGAGGAGTTCCTTCGCCGCATCATCCGAAAGAGGGGCCCTGCTGCTGTCGTGAAAATCTGTGATCTTGGGAAACCTTACGAACTCGAACTGCGGCCCCGTCTGAACCACCTCGTGCCGTCCGCCAAGATTGACGGATCTGAGCCCTAGATTTCCCGTCCCCAGCGTCTGGTTTCCTGAACCCGCATCGGGGACGAATCCCGAGATGGCCGGGTGCTGCGAACCGTTGGATGGTTGGGGTTCATTTAGCAAAAGCGGGTCCAGCAAAATGAGGTTCCGGGTTGTGGCGAGCTCCAGCATGTTTGCGGAGTTCAGAACCACCGACTGTAGAAAGCCCTCCACCATTTCGGCAGGAAACTCGATCCGGGTAAGTTCCCTAGGACTTTCGGGAAGAGAGATGTCGAGGACCGAAAGCTTTGCTTTGCCGTCCGCGTCTGGAGCGAGGGACACCAATGCCACCGCCAATGCCTGTATCCCACTCGCCATTTTAACGGGGAGAAAGTCAAAGATGGTAACCCGTTTCGGACGCGCGCCAGAAGCGTAGGGGAAAGTGGACCTGCTGATGTTCAGTTCCTGTCCGTTGAAGTTGAGCGTCCGATAAGCCGGCAAAGTGTTGGGGAGGGTCGACAGATCCTCCGCGAGCGCTACCCCGATGATGCCTCCCGAGGATGAAAAGTCTTGGACTCGGCGCGTCACCGGCGTGACGACGAAGCCCAGATCTTTCCCGAAGAACTCGGCCGGATCCTTCTCGGGCAAGGGCAACTCTTCGCCCACGTCCACATAATCACCATCGCCGTTAGTGTCCATGCCGGCCCGGCCTTGGACGGGAAAGGACTTGATCTCGTCCGACGTGGCGTTGAAGCCGATCAGGAACTTCTGGAGATTGACCACGCCCACCTGCTGAATGTCGGAACCCAGCTCATGGTAGACAAGGTTCGGCGGGTCCCACCTGAGTTTGGTCACGGCGGCCGGCCTGAGGGTGACGACTGGAGACGCCAGCCTTTCGGGAGCCGCCGGGTTCCCCATTCCGTAGACGCGGAGATACTGACCTCCTACGAAGACGTTGCCGATTTCGTCGGTCGAAACGCTGAGATCACCTCCAACGACGGCCACGAGTTCGCTGGTCACCACGCTCCTGAGGCCGCTGAAGTAATGCAGGCTGTAGGAGTAGTTCGTGATGACGACAAGGTCCCGCGGGTATCCGGGAAGCGCGGTCTTGGACAATTGGACGGGAGCGCCGGGTTGGCTGATGTCGAAAACGAACAGCGCATTTTCCGGGGTGCGGGAAAGAGCGTAGAGGCGCGATCCGGAAATGGCGGTTCCGCCACCGGACCCAATGCCGGGAATGTTGATGCTTCGTTTGACCGCGCTCCGGAAACCCATGACGAAGTTGTCCGCAGAGACTGACGACGGTTTCTGATCGAGCGGGTTGCCCTTGAGGTCGCGGAGTGCGCTTCCGTTCAAGCTGAGAGTGAACTGCTGGTCGGGAGCCAACCCCGCCATCGTGACCGACAGTTCGCGTTGGTCCGAACTCAGGATCAGCGCCGGCTTCGGAAGAAATCCAGGCCCCGAAAGGGTCACTCCGGAACTCCCGCTCGACAATGCCCCGCCATCGATCGGCTCGTTGAACAACAATCGGATCGTCGATGACTCATCGAGACGCTCGCCCTCTGCTGGAAACGAACTGATCACCATCGGACCGACAGCGTCGTTAGGATCGGAAGGCGGGATCGTGCTAACTGGTGGTTCTTCGAACCCGCCGAAGCTGATGGCGTAGCGGTTGGTTGCGGCCAAAGCGCTGCCAGGAACACCGCTCGCCGACGCGATCTCCAAGGTCAGATTCAGCACCTTGCTGGCAACAAGGGTTCCGGTCCATCGCCGCCGGTTGCCGATCACTTCCAGCACCCCATTCTTGATGACTACGTCATCAATGGTCGCGTTCACTCCCGGAGCGCTTGTGACCGACCTCTTCGTCACTGTGATCGTCGGAGGCACCGATGCGCCATGGCTTGAATTCACCTGCACGACGCACTCCTGCATGGGCGCGGGATAGAGGGGGCTGTGCGCCACGTTCACACGGGGCGGCATGAGAAAATCCAACGGCTTGCGGAAGACCAGATCCTTTCGCAGGAAACCACCGACTGAGAAATCCAGCTGGAGCACCACCGGTTCGGTGGGCTTTTCGCTAAAGCGCGGATGGCTCCCGCGGACCACATATCCGGCCGCGAACCCGTCGCTCGAACCACTGGGTGCGACCAAGGCATAGACGCCCTTGGCATCGCTTGTCGCATACACCATCCCCGGACGGACCCGTCCGGCGAGCCCGTTGTTCTGACCCGCAATGTTGAGAGTCACGAACGCCCCCGGCAGCACCTTGGCCTTGCCTTGGGAGATATGATCAAAAACCAGCGATGCCAGCGCGTTTCCACCGGGAATACCGTCCGGAATCGTCGGGGCCTCGACAACCCGGCCAGACACCGTGATCGGCCTCGAACCGAACATGAGCGGAAGCATTATAAAGTCGAAGATCTCAGAGCCGGGCAGGAATGAACGGATGGCATCGATCGACTCGCCCCATCCGGCAAATGGGTCGGTGTTCGTGTAGAGTTTTCCATCCTTGTATTTCATCCGGTCGACCACCTGGAAAACTTTCTGCCCGTCGATTTCCCGAACCATTGCAAGAGCGTAGGCGCCATCCTCGGGAGCCACTCCGACGGGCAATCCCAAAGCAGCCGGATCCACCGTAATCTCGACGTCCGAACCACCGCTGGCGCGCTCCCCGCGAATTTCGACCTTCAACCCCTGCCCTACGATCTTGGCTTCCTCGGGCTGGACTCCTTTCAATGAAGCCTGGATCGAGGCGAGGGATACGGATGTGATCCGGAACTGGGTCTTGGTCTTGATCGTCTCCGGTTGAAGGACGACCTCGGCGGGGGGCAAACCCTCGCTCCTGGCTTCAAGGATTCCCCCTTGTGGATAGAGACCGATGAACCCGTTGTCGAACACCTGACGGCTGACAGGAACATAGTTCCGCGTGCCGTTCACGTTGATGAAGGTGGCGCTGACAAAGTCGTCTTCGGTCCCACGGATGAGCGAAACGAAGCTACCGTCCTCCTTCGAGAGAATGGTCGATGTTTCGCCGGTCGACTCGTTGGCCAGGACCACGGGCACCCGTCCTTCAGCCGCACCGGGTGTCCCCTGGACGACGATCGACTCGCGATCGGAGCCTGGCACATAGGCCGGAATCCGAGAGAGCACGGCGGGCGGAATATTGGTGGCGCCGGGTTCGTAGATTATCAGCTCTGCCCGAGTGTCCCGAACGGTCAAAGGAATGGTGCTGAATCGGACCCTCTTCGACCCTTCCACCACGTTGCCAAACAGATCACGAACCGTATCGCCGACGACCGCCTCATACGTGGTGCCGGCATCCAACTGGGCCAGCGGCGTCAGGCTGACTTCCGATCCACGCACGCTCAACGTAACGCTGGCCGGAACTACCGTGCCATTGGTCGTCACCAATCGGATGTCGCTGATCAGGCTGGCGGGATTGAGCGGCTTGCTGAACTCAAGCTGGACGGACGTAACGCGGGAAACGCGCGTCGCTCCATTGGAAGGCAGGGCCGCTATCAACTTCGGTCCCGTCTTGGCGACGGAAACACTTACCGGGATGACCACGGATCCGTTGGGGACGGGAACCACCGACTCTCCCTCGTCTGTGGTCAGCAGGTTCCTCGCGCGAACAGTGGCTGCCCCCACCGGCGAAAGGAGGCGGAACAATCCGCCTGCTCTCGAAAAAACGAGCCACGGAGTTCCTGACGCACGAACCGCCAATCCCGCAGTCGGAAGGCTTGCACCATCCTGCGCCAAACCATCCAAAAGGAACTGCGAACTTGACGCACCGACCAGGACAAACTGCCCGGATCCGTCCAAGCCCGGAAGCCGGTCGGCGGAGTTGGGTTCCAGGCTGGTCAGTTTGCCGGACGCGTCGGTGGTGAAGCGTTCGAGCGGTTCGAGGCCGTATTCGCCTTTCTCGTTCAGCACGCGGGCGAGCACGGCAAGGCCGTTGGTCAGCGGGACCGTTCCCTGAAGCGCCAAGCGGCGTCCGTCGCCAATGTCGCCGACGCCAAGTTCGAATCCGCCGAGCAGGCTGAATCCATTGACGGCCAGTTCGGAGAAATTCGTCGGTGCCACGCTGCGGACCACCGCCGCCTGGTCGCGTGTCAAAGAACCCAATCCCGCCACGACCCGGAGGTCGCCCTGCGCGATCTGGCCGCCGTTGGTCGCCAACACACCGCCACGGAATTCGTCGGGCGCCAGGACATCGACCCGCAGAATCGCCTCCGCCAGTTCGTCACCGGGGAGAAGCAGGCTCGGCCGAATCGGAACGCTCGCTTGAAGAGCGCCCACGGAGGCAAGAGGCCCGCGCTGGTAGGCGACAAAGAACCCGTCACGGCCGGGCATCAGCCGGCGGCTGCCGGTGCGGAGTTGATACACTTCGGTGAGATCGCAGAAGAAGGTCGCCCCGGAAGGAAGGAGTCCGGCGGAGTTGGTAAAGGTCAGTTCCGTCTGCGCGGTGACGAGATCGGGGTTACGGCTGGCGGCGCGGGATGGCGGATTCATCCGACCGGCCGCAGTCCATGCACCGACATTGAGCCCGCTGGTGGAGACTCCGGAAAGAATAGCGCCGACGGCCGCAGCCGGGGGAGGCAACGGGGTCACATCGCCGACGACCAGGGCGTAGGATCCGGGCCGGTCGATCGTGAGACCCAGCCAATTACTGCCGGCGCCGGGGAGGGTTTGCACGACCACCCATCCGGCCGGTTCATCATTCCAGCGCGCAAAGACCGCGGTTTCATTGGTCGAGACAGGTGCCCAGGGTTTGACCGACGCGGTGGCGACCCGGGCTTGCGCCAATCCTGTCTCCAGCCAAAACGCCTGCAGCGGACTCCAGCCCATCGGCAGCAAACCGGGCAATCCCTGACCGCTCAACGGCGTGAGCGTCACCGGCGCCTCTGTCGTGAAGCTTCCCGGCTCATAGGCCACCGAAATGCCGGCGGCCGCATCCGCCACGGAACCTCCGGACGCGACTCCGATGACGACGGTGTTGGTCGACTTGGCGGTCAGACGGGGGCCGGGCGCGAAGACGACGGGATTGGTCCCCGAGGAAAACGTGCGCCACGAAGTCAGGTGGTTGGTCTTGGAGAATTTCCAAGTGATGGTTTCACCGGGCAAGGTGATGAGGCCGGACCGCGCCTCGGTGATGAACCCGTTGGTATCGACGATTCCCGCGTGCTCTGCGGCGACACCGCCGAGGGCGACGCCGGCTTCATTGATGGACCGGGCGAGGACCAGCGGACTGAAAGTCGGCCGACTTCCGAAAACCTTGGGAGTGATCGCCGGTGAACCCGCCCCGAAGGCGAGCGTCAGCGTGCGCGGCCGCGAGGTTTGGCCCGGCGCGAGCAGGCCGTTCTGGGCCAGGCCCGTCAGGTCATAGAAGGGTTTCCCGGGTGATCCTCCATCGAGGCCGTCGGCGCCGACGGGACCGGTCGTCCCGGTGATTCCGTCGATGGAAAGGATCACCGGACCGTTGATGTCGCGGGTGCCCTTGTTCCGGACGGTCACCTCGAGATTCCAGACGTTGGAAGCGCGATTGTAGCGCATCGACTGGAAGAAGACCTCGGCCTCGGACGAAACATCCTGCAGGCGAAGCGTCGAACCTTGCAGCGTGAAGCCGCGGTCCTGGGCCGAGGCGGATGCGACCAAAAACAAGGCGGCCGTGGCGAAAAGACCAAGACCACGCCGAACGATCGACTGGAGGGAAATTGAAATCATGACCGTCTACGGAAGAGGGGGATCAAACCGGCCAAACCGCCCAGGCCGAGAAGCAGGGCGGCCGAGGGCTCCGGAACCAAAGCCACGTTGCCGAGAAAAGCGGTCGAGCCAAGGGCGTTCTGGTTGTCGAACAGGTCCATGACGACCTTGATCTCGTCGCCATAGAACGCGGCGGGGATCTCGAACAGGACCAGGTAGGCATTGGCCGTTTCGCGGACCGGATCGAGGATCGGAAACGCCACCAGCGACGCGCTCACGGACGAAGCGGAAAGCGGAATGGCCCCCGGAGTTTCCGGCCGCCAGACGAACCCGGTGATATCCGCCGTCACCACCACCGCGGTTTTTTGGCCGGAAAGATCGATCACGTTGACCGTGACGGCGTCTGGAACGACCTGCGGCAGCCGTCTCTCGTCGGTGGAGAGGCCGATGATCATCTGCAAAATGTTGGTCAGCGCCGACGGCCGTCCCGGCAGATCGACGGTGGCCGAACGGAGCGCGAATCCACCCCCAGTCGACAGCGTTGTTCCCTGGAGGGCACCCTGCGCCAAAACGTCCGCTCCCCCCAGCAACAGGAAGGCAGCGCCCGACACGCTTGTCAGAGAAATGAAATGTTTACGGCGAGCCACAGAGTTAAGGGGTTGGTCCGACGCTCTGCACCGTGTGCGGCGGCGGGCAAACCGGCAACGGACTATTTCTTCGGGAAGCCAGTCGCCGAGTTGCAGATTTTCCGCCCGGAGGAATCTCCCGGAGCGGTCGTTCGCCGACCTTGCGCGCTTCAGAAGTGCGCGATCACTTCGATCTCGATGTTCGCACCGCGGGGCAATCCGGCGACCTGGACGGTCGACCGGGCCGGGGCGTCGCCGGTGAAGTAGCGGCCGTAGACTTCGTTCATCATCGCGAATTGCCCGAGGTCGGTCATGAAGACGGTGCTCTTGACCACGCTGGCGAAGGACAGTCCCTGGTCGTCGAGGATGGCTTTGATGTTCTCCATCACCCGCTCCGTCTGCGCCTGGATGTCGCCGGCGACGAGTTCGCTGGTGTGCGGATTGATGGGGATCTGTCCGGAGCAGAACAGCAGGTCGCCGACGCGCACGGCGATGTTGTAGGGTCCGATGGGCGGCGCAGCATTCCTTGGGCGGATGATGGTCTTGGTAGGCATGGTTTGTTCCTGCGTTTAAGCACGGATCGCGCGGGCGGGACACTGTTTTCGACCGGCCGGGCCTTCCTTGCAGCGGTTCACTGCACCGGCCGAGCCAGAACGACGCGGAACCCCACCAGCCGCGAGCGGAACTCCGGCGGAGCCGAGCTGCGCGCGGCCGCACGGATGCCGGTCTCGCTATCGAGGATGTTCCCGCCGCGAATGACCCGCTGGGTGCCGAACAGCGGCCCAACGCGGTCGATGACCGTGC
>JAYUUX010000107.1:0-1520 GCA_043754645.1 Verrucomicrobiales bacterium
GAGCGACTTGGAAAGCACTGGGGTCAGCGTGGGAGTCTTCGCGTTTTCACAACCGGCGATGAGCCCTTCGAGGGCGGCGTTGGCCCGGCTTTCATGGGCCGACTTCAACGACACGACGAAGGCCATCAGCTCGTCGGTGGAACCGCTGTGCGCGAAGTGGCGGCTGACGGTTTGGAGAACCTCGCCTTGTTCCGGAGTGATGGAACCGGGCGCAGCGGCGACGAGCGACTTCAGGAACTCGCGGTCGTTGCGGGCTCCGGCGCTGATAGCACCTTCGCGCAGCCAACGGTCCCCCGCGTTGCCCGCATCACCGATGAAGGTGGCGATGGCCTTGGCGATGGATGCACTGGCCGGGCTTTCGGCCAGGGTCAACAACGTCGCCAAGCGGACTTGGGAATCGCCGTCGAAGAGGAGGTTCCTCTGCAGAAGCGTTTCGGCGAATTCGCCCGTGCGCGGTGCGACCTGCACGGCGGCGCGACGGACTCCGGCGGATTTGTGGCCGAACCCGGCCAGCAACGTCTTCGTCGTTTCCGAGCCTTTGGCGCCGTCGAACGCGCCCAAACCATGCAACGTCCAGAGCGCGTGGATGGCACCGACGTTCAGGCCGATGACGTCGACGGATGAATCAGCCACGAGCTTGGCCAGCGCGGGCACCACATCCTTCTGGCCGCGTTCCACGAGCAAGCGCTGGGCGTGCAGGCGCCACAGCTGGTTCTCGTTGCGGAGCGCTTCCACCAAAGCGGTCGGGGTGGCCTTGTCGAGACGCGCCGGCTGCGGCGTGGGCTTGGAGGCGGTATGGACGACGCGGTAGATGCGGCCGTGGCGTTTGTCGCGGAGGGGCGTCTCGTAGGCGTTGCCCTTGCCGTTCTTGAAACCGTTCGGAACCGGGTTGTGCTGGATGATGTAGTTATACCAGTCGACGACCCAGAGCGCGCCTTCGGGGCCGACTTCGGCGATGATGGGCGCGGTCCATTCGTCGTCGCTGGCGAGGAAGGTTCCCCGGTTGCGCGCGGTGAAATCGGCCCCGTTGCCGTTCAGTTCGTAGAAGCCGGTGAGGTGGCCCGTCGGTTCGGAGATGAAGGAGATCCGGTTCCAATACTCCTTCGGGAAACTGCGCGCGGTGTAGAGGGCGCTGCCGGCTCCGGCGGTGTATTTGTTGTGCTGGTCGACCTGCCGGACCTTGTCGGTGATCGGATAGATCTGCTGGCTGTCGGCGATGGTGCCCATGACGGAGGCCGACCAGCCGCTCACGCCTTCGTAGAAGCGGTTGGGGATCGCCATATACCAGGCGGCGTTGTTGTTCGCCGTGGAGCCGAAGATGGTGCCGTCCTCGCTAAGGCCGAGGCCCCAGGTGTTGTTGTTGCTGGAACGGACGAACTCCAGCCGGTCGCCCTTCGTGGTGAAGCGGAAGACGCCCTGGCCGAAACGCTTTTGCTGTCCGCCGACGGTTCCGTTGAAGCCGGAGTAGCCAACGGTTCCCCAGATCTGGTTGTCGAAGCCGTAGCGAAAGTTGCTCGCGG
>JAYUUX010000108.1:0-3010 GCA_043754645.1 Verrucomicrobiales bacterium
CTTCCCCCAGCGCTCATGGAACAGCCATCCAGGAGGGGGTTCGCCGAAGTCGGGACCGCGCGCCGTGGCGATGGTCTCAAGCGCGGTCGTGACGACCGCCGCGATTTGCCGCGACAACTTTTTGATGCCGACGGCGGAGATTGACCCTGAAACCGTCGCCGGGTGCATGCGGCTGCGCCAGAGGATCTCGTCGGCCATCCAGTTTCCGATGCCAGGAAAAAACGCCTGCATCAGCAGGACCGCCTTGATCGGCGCCCTCTTTCGGCGTTTGAGCACAGTGGCCACGAGTTCCGGGTTGAGCCCGGCCGTTTCAATATCCTGGGGAAGCGCGGTCCACCACGTTGGGGCCGTCTGGTCGGGGTGGAACAGAACACGACCGAAGAGCCTATGGTCGGCGAAAACCAGAGACCGATCCGTCAGACGGAGAACGAGGTGGTCGTGTTTCCCGGGAACGAAGCCGTCCGGTTCAGCGCGAAGTTCCCCGGTCATTCCCAAATGGATACCGGCCCAGCCGCGGGAGAATCGGAAGAGCATTTGTTTGCCGTGCCGGAACGATTCCTCCATGACGCTCCCGACCAGGGCGAGTCGGAGTTCATCGGGATCGATTCCGCGAAAGATCCGCTTGGCTCCGTGGAGATCCACGCCGGAGACGCGTTGGCCCAAGCCCTGGTTCCAAATGCGGCGGTAGAATTCGACCTCGGCGAGTTCAGGCATGGGCTGTTGCTGATGGGATCAATCGAACCATTCGTCCGTCTCGTCGAAAGCGGGGATCGGAATGTTGAGGATCCGAAGTTTGCCGACCGCGCGATGCCGGCAGCCTGGATGGATCATCACACTGGTCATCGGCTTCAGCGGGAACGTTTCGCCATCGAGTTCGATCGTTCCTTCGCCTTCCAGCACCACGTAGATCTCGGTCATCCGTTTATGGTAGTGGGTCTGCGAATCGGCCTGGATGTCGACGACGTGGACCGTGGCCGTTTTGTTTTCCGGTGTGGCAAAGGCGCGGCGGGAGAAGCCGCACGGACAACGGACGGCTTCGATGGTGTCCAACTGGGAGATGTCGAAACGCTTCACGCGCAGACTCAACGACGACGATCGTCCCGGTGCAAGCGCCGGCTGGCCGGGTGATTCGAATGAAACCTTGGCGGGAACGTCTGACTCGCCATGGGGCGTCCGGACCAGGCGCGGCAGTTGACACAGGCCCGGTCGGTTCGGTTTAGTCTCTCGAACAAATCATGCGCACTTTGCTTGGTATTCTGGCCGTCGGAATCGCGGCTCAAACCGTCGCTTCACTTCAGGCCGCCGACGCTGCGGCCGACCTTTTCCCAAAGGCCAAGATCATCCTCGAATCGTCCTGCGTCTCATGCCACGGCGGAGAGCATGACAAGGGGGATCTCAAACTCGACACTCTGGCGGCAGCAGTAAAGGGTGGCGAGAACGGCACGTCGTTGGTCGCCGGCAATGCCGACAAGAGCCCGATCTACGGCACGACGATTCTTCCCAAAGACAACGACCATGTGATGCCTCCCAAGGGCGAGATCCTGGGCAAACCCCAGACCGAGGCGCTCAAACAATGGGTCCTGGCCGGCGCGCCTTGGCCGGACAAGGAACCGTTGAAAGCCATCCGGCGGATCAGTTTCGCAAAGGACGTGAAGCCCATCCTCGAACTCAACTGCGTCGCTTGCCATCGCGCCGACTTTGCCAAGGGAAAGCTGCGGCTTGATGTCCGGGAAGAGGCGTTCAAGCACGAAGGCGCGATCGTCCCGTTCAAGGCGGACAAGAGCGACGTCTACACCTCGACCATCGTTCCGAAGGACGACGAGAACCTCATGCCGCCGGCCAACAAGGGTGGCCCCTTGCCGAAGGAGACCACCGACATCCTCAAGGAATGGATCAACCAGGGTGCCATCTGGCCGGACGGAATGGTCCTTACTGCGAAGAAGGCCGAAGAAGTCACCGCCGATGAAACGAAAAAGAGCGAGGAGATCTACAAGCTGATCGTCGCCGCGAACAAGCAAATCGGCGCTTCGGAAATGACCCGTCATACCAACACCATCCCCGGCACCCGCGTGAAGTTTGTAATGGCCCCGATTCCGGCCGGTGAATTCATGATGGGTTCCCCCGCGTCCGAGGGAGACCGCAAGCCCGACGAAGGCCCCCAGATCAAGGTCAAGATGGAGCCGTTCTGGATGGGAACCCACGAAGTCACCTGGGACGAATACGAGATGTTCATGTATCAGGACCAGGAGCGGAAATTCCAGGCCGAGATCAAGACCGACGCCGCCGTGGACAAGATCTCAGACGCGGTCAGCCGTCCGACCAAACCCTATGTCGAGATGAGCTTCGGAATGGGCAAGGACGGCTACCCCGCGATCAGCATGACGCACCATTCCGCCCTGAAGTATTGCCAATGGCTCAGCGCCAAGACCGGGCATTTCTACCGCCTGCCAACCGAAGCGGAATGGGAATACGCCGCCCGCGCCGGCACGACCACGGTCTATTCATGGGGCGATGATCCGGCAAAGGCGTCCGAGTATGCGTGGTTCGAGAAGAACAGCGACTTCAAGTATCAGAAGGTCGGCAAGAAGAAGCCCAATCCCTGGGGCCTCCACGACATGCACGGCAATGTGGCCGAGTGGGTCATGGACCAGGACACCGGCAGCTACGAGGCGCTCAAGGCCCTTGGTGCCATGGGTTCGGTCTACACGCCCTCGAAGACTCCCTACGGACATGTTGCGCGCGGTGGTTCCTGGGACGACAAAACCGACAAGCTCCGCAGCGCCGCCCGTCGCGCGTCGGACAAATCATGGAAGCAGCAGGATCCCCAGATCCCCAAGAGCATCTGGTATCTGACCGATGCCCAGTTCCTCGGCTGCCGCATCGTGCGCCAGCTCAAGATGCCGACGCTCGAAGAAGCCCACAAAGCGTGGAACAACGGCGTGGAAAAGGAATAGCCGCTCTTTCCGACAACAAGTTCAACGGCCGTTCGTCCTACGACGAACGGCCGTTT
>JAYUUX010000109.1:0-3243 GCA_043754645.1 Verrucomicrobiales bacterium
GAACTCCTCATCGATCCGGCGAACGGCGTGGTCCACATCCGCTCCGCTTCCCGCCTCGGCGTGTCGGACTTGGGCGCGAATAGGAAGCGGGTGGAGAAGCTTAGAAGCCTGCTCGCCGAGTAGCCTTTCAACTTGTCCACCCGGGTTACGCCCACAATCCTCCGCCGCATGGCGACGAAGAAGAAAACCGGTTCCCGCTCCAACACAGGTCCTGCACGCATCGGCATCATTGGCGGCAGCGGGCTGTATCACATCGAAGGCTTCACCAACCAGAAGTGGGTGAAGGTGAAGACGCCGTTCGGTTCCCCTTCCGACGAGCTGCTCACCGGAACCTTGTCCGGCCGCGAGGTGGTCTTCCTTCCGCGCCACGCCCGCGGGCATCGCATCCTCCCAACGGAACTCAACCACCGCGCCAACATCTGGGCCATGAAGCAGCTCCGTGTGCAGTGGATCATCAGCGTCAGCGCGGTGGGTTCGCTCCAGGCCCGCTACAAGCCCTGCGACATTGTTCTCCCTGACCAGTTCCTCGACCGCACCAAACAGTCACTCAACCACACCTTCTTCGGCCGGGGCATCGTCGCCCACATCGCCTTTGCCGATCCCGTTTGCGAGGAACTTCGCCAGCTGTTGCTCGCAGAAGCCAAGGCAAAGGGCGCGACCGTCCATGACGGCGGCACCTACGTGAACATGGAGGGCCCGGCCTTCAGCACGCGCGCGGAATCGATCTCCAACCACAAGGCCGGCTTCGACGTCATCGGCATGACAAACCTCGGCGAGGCCAAGTGCGCCCGCGAAGCCGAAGTCGCCTACGCCACGATGGCCATGGTCACAGACTACGACTGCTGGAAGGTCGACGAGGCCCACGTGACCGTGGAGATGGTCATCGAGAACCTGAAGCGCAACGCCGAGACCGCGAAGCGCGTCGTGGCCGGCGTCATCCCGAAGATCCCGACGGAGGCGACGTGGTCCTGCCATTCCGCGCTGAAGAACGCGATCATGACCGATCCGAAGGCCTGGCCGAAGAAGACGGTGACGGAGTTGAAGCCGCTTTTGGCGAAGTATCTCTGACTGCGGAAACCCCGGGCCGAAATGCGGGAGGGCGACGGAACTTAGAAATCGAGAAACGAAAAACCCCGGCCGATTGCTCGGCCGGGGTTGCGGTAAGGGTCGCGATATCAGGTCCCGTGGTAGCCTTCTTCGCCGTGTTCGGACACGTCCAGACCCACACGTTCCACATCCTCGGTGGGACGGAGGCCGACGACCGCCTTCACGATGTAGGCAATGATCGCGGTTGCGACCACTGACAGGACGATCGTCAGCACGATCGCCTTCAACTGCTCAACCACCAGGGGCTGGAAGAGGGAGTCTGTGACCTTGTCCTTGAGGTTGGTGGCCAGGTTGGAGTTGGCGCTGTTGCGGGCAAGCATGCCGGTCAGGAGTGCCCCGAGGGTTCCACCGACGGCGTGGATTCCGAAGGTATCAAGCGCGTCGTCGTAGCCGAACATCTTCTTGATCGTGGTGCAGGCGATGAATGGAACCACCGCGGCAAGGACGCCGATCAGCAGGGCCCCACCGGGAGTGACGAAGCCGGCGGCGGGGGTGATCACAACCAATCCAGCGACGGCGCCGGAGCAGAATCCGAGGACCGAGGGCTTGCCGCGGATGATCCACTCGAGCACCGGCCACACAAAGGAAGCGACGGCGGCGGCGATGGTCGTCGTGGTGAAGGCGCCGGAAGCGACGCCGTCGGCCGCCACAGCGGATCCCGCGTTGAAGCCATACCAGCCGACCCAGAGCATTCCGGTGCCGATGGAGCACATGACCATGCTGTGCGGCTGCATGGGATCCTTACCGAATCCCAGACGCTTGCCGAGGATGAGGCAGAGGACGAGGGCGGACCAGCCGGAGGACATGTGGACAACCGTGCCACCGGCGAAGTCGATCGCCTTGATCCTGGCGTTGGGGTTCCAGACGCCGTTCATGAGTCCGTTGATGCCCCAGACCATGTGCGCGAGCGGGAAGTAGACGATGAACATCCACAAGGCGACGAAGAGGAGGACCGCGGCGAACTTCATGCGTTCCGCGACGGCACCGAGGATGAGCGCCGGAGTGATGATCGCGAACATCAGCTGATACATGCTGAAGACGTTCTGCGAAACCCAGGCGGCATAGTTCGTGTTCGGAAGCGAATCGACGCCGGAAAGCATCGAGAACTTCAGGTTGCCGAGGACGCCCGCGATCATGTCCGTGCCGTCGGCGAAGATGAGGCTGTATCCGCAAACCACCCAGAGGATCGTCACGAGACCGGCGATGCCGAAGCACTGCGCGATGACGGAGAGGATGTTCTTCTTGCGGACCAGTCCACCGTAGAAGAGGAAGAGACCGGGGAAGGTCATGAAGAGCACCAGCGCGGCGCAGATCATCATGAAGCCGTTGTGGCCGGGACCGGCGACGGCGATGTTCGATTTGACTCCGGGATCCTTGTCGGTGGCAGCCGTGCCCGGGGCGAGGTTGTTGAAATACTGCTCTAGATCCTTGACCCGTTCCTCCAGGTTGGGATCACGCGGCCCAGCAGCAGCGGCCGCATTGGGCGCGGCGGGTGCCGCATTCGTTTCGGCCGCGTAGGACGTGAAGCTCGCCACCAAGAGGCTCGCAGCGAGGCTGAGTTGCAGGAAAATCTTTTTCATTAGGAGATGTGGAGTTGGAGAGTGGATTCAGACAGCGGCGTCGCCCTTTTCCTCGGTGCGGATGCGGACGGCGTCGTCGACGGGGGAGATGAACACCTTGCCATCACCGATCTTGCCGGTCTTGGCCGACTTGATGATCGCGGCCACGGCGGCGTCGACCTTGCCGTCGGGAAGAACGAGCTCGAGCTTGATCTTCGGGAGGAAGTCCACGGTGTATTCGCTGCCGCGGTAGATCTCGGTGTGGCCCTTCTGGCGTCCGAAACCCTTCACTTCGCTGACGGTCATTCCCTCGACCCCGATTTCCCCGAGGGCGTCCTTCACTTCCTCCAGCTTGAAGGGCTTGATGATGGCTTCGACTTTTTTCATTGGTGATGTTGTGTGGTTTGCTGCCTGGAAACTGGCGGATTGAACGTGCCGAAGCATGGGGAGTCGTCTCCTGAGCCCTCCAACCCAACTACAGCCCGCCCGGATGGTCGGTCGCGACCGTCCGGAAGACCAGCGGGGCTCAAATTGAACTCATGCCACGGCATAACTTCCATTTAGCAACGGAGGTGCC
>JAYUUX010000110.1:0-2702 GCA_043754645.1 Verrucomicrobiales bacterium
CCGCACGTCTTCGGAAACCTCAAGGCCGATGGCGTCGATGAAGTGCTCGCGAACTGGGAGACGATCAAGCGGGCCGAGAAGCGGGGCACCAAACACGAACGGCCCTCCGCGCTCGACGGCATTCCCCGGCATCTGCCCGCGCTGCTCCGGGCCGAGAAGCTGGTGAAGAAGGCCCGCAAGGCCGGCCTGCTGGAGAAACCGTCGAAGTCGAAGTTGAACAAGGCGGACCTCGCCAGGCAGCTCTTCGAGCTCGCCGCCGCCGCCCAGGCCGCCGGCGTTTCCGCCGAGGCCTTGCTGCGTGCGGAAACCAAGCGGCGGGAGAAGGCCTTTCGGAAGTCGGAGAAGCCTTCGAAATGATCCAGAAGGGCGGCCCGTCAGCGTCCTCTCGACAAACCCGCCTTGCTGAATAGCCTTTCCGTAATCCTATGACAGACCCCCGTCTCACCAAGCTGGCCAAGCTGCTCGTCGAGTATTCCACCGAACTGAAGAAGGGGGAGACCATCTTCCTCGACATGATCGACGTGCCGGACGCGATGACCATCGAGCTCATGCGCGCCGCCCGTGCCGTCGGAGGCATCCCGCTGGTCGAGGCCCGCCACAGCCGCGTCATGCGCGAGGTCATGATCGGCAGCGACGAGAAGCACGCCAAGACCGTCTGCGACGTCGAGATGGCCCGTATCAAGAAGAGCCAGGCCTATGTGGCCATCCGCGGTTCCGCCAACGCCTCCGAATCCTCCGACGTCCCGTCGAAGACGATGCAGATGTATTCGAAGACGCTGCGGCCCTTCCTCAACTACCGCGTCGACAAGACCAAGTGGGTCGTCCTCCGCTGGCCTTCTCCCAGCATGGCGCAGGCGGCCAACATGAGCACCGAGGCCTTCGAGAACTTCTACTTCGACGTCTGCACCATGGACTACGCGAAGATGTCGAAGGCGATGAACCCGCTGGAAAAGCGCATGAAGAAGGCCGACAAGGTCCACCTCAAGGGACCAGGCACCGACCTGACCTTCTCGATCAAGGGAATCGGCGCGAAGAAGTGCGAGGGCTCACGCAACATCCCCGACGGCGAATGTTTCAGCTGCCCGACGCTCAAGTCCTCCAACGGCGTCATCCAGTTCAACACCCCCACGCTCTACGCCGGCACCAAGTTCGAAGGCATCCGGCTCGAGTTGAAGGAAGGCAAGATCACGAAGGCCACCTGCGCCGGCGGGGCCGAGAAGAAGCTCAACGAGATCCTCGATACCGATCCGGGCGCGCGCTACATCGGCGAGTTTTCCCTCGGGTTCAATCCGCACATCCAGAGCCCGATGTGCGACATCCTGTTCGATGAAAAGATCGCCGGCTCCCTGCACTACACGCCCGGCCAGGCCTATGAGGACGTCGGCAACGGCAACAAGTCGGCCGTCCATTGGGACATGGTCCTCATCCAGCGTCCGGAATGGGGCGGTGGGGAGGTGTGGTTCGACGGTGAACTCATCCGCAAGGACGGACTCTTCCTCGCGAAGGACCTTGTGGGTCTCAACCCGAACAATCTGAAGTAACGGGGCTCCGGCGGCTCGCTGGTGTTTGTCGGCGATACTACCACGGCGACCTCATCGCCTACTTCATGCAGACGAAGCAGGTGACGCTGCCTTAGGCGGTGCTTGGGGCGGAGAACATTCAACATCCAACTCCGACCATCGAAGGTGAGGCCAAGTCCGGTAGGGCGCGTCACTCCGTGCGCGCCGTGGGAGCGGCCGACGTTCCCGATCCGTCAGGCGCGCGGCGGCGGGCAGAGGACTGCCCGCCCTACCCCCAGGAAGGAAACTCCTACTCCTTGAAGTCCGAGTTTAGCCAAGCGCGCCAAGCGGCGCTGTTGGTGCCGAAATTGTGTTTAGTGGACCATTTCAGAGTGTTCGTCAGTTGCCTCTGGAATTCTTTCTGCCAGCTAGTCGGGATTCCTTTCCAACCCCACTTCGCAGTCAGCTTTTCTGGGAACTGAAGATCCAACAACTCAATCAGATTGCTTACGGCTTGGTGCTTCCCGGATAGCCCCAGCGCATAGATCGCGTCCCGCCTGAGAAAGGCGGAGCCCGAGGTGTTGGCGATATTTGCCAAGGTGGCGATGCCCAAGGAATTCGTATGGCGGCCGAGATCGCGGATGATTTGAGCCTTTAAGCGTTCGGCGTCGTTGTCTTTAGGATCGGGTGATTCATCGAGTGCGTGGAAGGATTTAAGAAGCTTGGGCACGGGATCAGCCTCTTCTAGCTGGATCAAGACCCGTTGTGCCACGAACCGAATCTCCTTCTCCTCCACTTTGCCTAGGAACGTGGCGACGTCACCCGCAACGCTTCGGTCGCCGATTTCCAAGAGCGCTTCAAGGAGTGATTCGGAGCCATATCGGTTTGTTGCATTCAGGCGTGCAGCGAGGAACGGGGCTGCGGGCCTAAACTTAAGCTGTGACAGAGCGCGGACTTCGCTTCCGCCTGTGTGGCCAGGGTTTCGCGATTTCAAAAGCTCTAGTAAGGCAGGTCCGGCTTCCGGCGATCCAATGTCGCCTAGCGCATCGGCTGCATCGTCGACGTCCACGCTTCGCTGGATCATTGATATCAAAGCCGGAACCGCCCTTATGTCCTTCAGGGATGCGAGCGAACGGAAAAGCCCGAAACGCGGCGATCCTTGCAGGTCGTAGTGATCACCCTCGGGAAACTGCTTGAGATCGC